>JBIJED010000024.1:0-11918 GCA_044343785.1 Azospirillales bacterium
GTGTGGAGGATGGGGGCCGGGTCGGCGAGACCCGTCGTCTCGACGACCACCCGGTCGAAGGCCGGGATCTCGCCCCGCACCCGCTTCACGAACAGGTCGCGCAGCGTGTCCACGAGGTCGCCGCGCACGGTGCAGCACAGGCATCCGCTGTCCAGCAGCACCGTCTGCTCGTTCGCCTGTTCCACCAGCAGATGGTCGAGCCCGACCTCGCCGAACTCGTTGATGACGACGGCGGTGTTCGCCATGGCCGGATCGCGGACGAGCTTCGAGAGCAGCGTCGTCTTGCCCGAGCCGAGGAAGCCCGTCAGCACGGACACGGGAAGCCGGACGGCGGGAGCCTGGACGGCGGGGGCCTGGACGGCGGTGGTCATGGAGCGGTCCTCGCGGGTTCGTCGGCCGGGGTCGACGCGCATCCCGCGCAGACGCCGCGGACCTCGACGGTCGGGGTGGTGACGGTGAAGCCGCGCGCGGCGGCGGCGGCGGCGATCGCGGCGGCGATGCCGGGGTCGGTCATCTCGACGACCTCGTCGCAGGTGCGGCAGACGAGGAACTGGCCCGCGTGGGAGACCCCGGGCTCGGCGCAGCCGACATAGGCGTTCAGGCTCTCGATCCGGTGGACGAGGCCCTGGGCCACGAGGAAGTCGAGCGCACGGTAGACGGTCAGGGGCGCGGTCCGCCCGCCACCGGCGCGGTCCATGTCCTCGAGGATGGCATAGGCGCCGCGTGGCTTGTGCGCCGCCCAGACCAGTTCGAGGACCTGGCGGCGAAGCGGGGTCAATCGCGCGCCCCGCCGCTCGCACAGCCCCTCGGCCCGGGCGAGCGCGGTCTCCACGCAATGACCGTGGTCGTGGTGATGGTGTCCGTGCGCGTGTCGCGACATCTCGGTCATGAAAAGGACTGTAGCGGGCCGGGCGGCGCTCCGCACCCCCGGCGCGAGGGAAGGCCGACGATCGGCCTGCGACTTTCCTATGGACCAAAAGATGCGAGCGCCATACCTTCGACGCAGCCGGGAGGACCGCCATGAGTGAAACCGCGACCGAAATCCGCACGTTCCAGCCCCGCGAGACGCTTTTCGCGCAGGGCGACGACGGTGACCATGCCTTCGTCATCCGCAGCGGCGAGGTGGAGGTGTTCCGGATGTCGAACGGCATCCCGATGACGCTCGGCGTCGTCCGTCCCGGCGAACTTCTCGGCGAGGTCGCGTTGCTCGACGGCGGGACGCGGCTCGCCCACGCGGTCGCCCTGACGGAGGTGGAGGCGGTCCGCATCCACCGCGACGTGTTCGAGCGCTATCTGCAGGACATGGACGGGATGGCGGGGATCATCGTGAACTCGCTGATCGATTACGTCCGGACCAGCGTCCGGATGATCGACGACATGATGCAGATCGACGACATCATGGCCGGCGACGTCGACGGAAGCCAGGCCGCCTGACGGGCGCCGGCCTCGGGACTTCCGTCCGTCCGCCGGCCGGTGTATCCTTCCGGGTGTGGTAACCCCTCCAGCACCGGACGGCGCATGTCGAAGCGGTCACTCCTCCTCGTCCCCGTGTCGGTCGCGCTCGCCGGCTGCGTGCTGATGGACGTCCCCCCGGGGCAGATGGTCCAGGTCGTCACCGACCCACCCGCCGCGGTCTGCGACCTGATGACGGATCGTGGCCGCGCCACCGTCAACGCGACGCCCGCCGTCGCGATGGTGCCGATCGGCCGCGGCGACATGACCGTGACCTGCCAGGCCAAGGGGTTCGAGCCGGCGATTCTGACGGTCGAGAACTTCGCCCGCAACTTCGTGCCGGAACAGGTGGTGCAGCGAAGCCTCGGGCGACCCGACATCCAGCCGCCGACGCCGATCTACGGCTATCCGGACATTGTGCGCCTGTCGCTCACGCCCCTGGCCGAGCCCGGGAAGACGTGACCCGCGCGCCTCAGCGCACCGGCCCGAACCGCAGCGTCACGTTGCCACCGAGCCAGGGACCGGCGAACCCGTCCTTCGGCCGCAGCGCCGCGAGCCGGGCCTCGAGCGCTGCGTCGGGGTGGCGCGCGCCGTAGATCTCCGCCCATGCGAACATCGACGGCGTGGCGCGGTCGGCGCCCACGAAACTCTGTGCGGCGCCGACGCGGCGGGCGATCGGCCCGGGGTCGTCGAACCCCTCCAGCGTGAAACGGGCGAGCCGGTGCAGCGCACCCCCGTTCTCCGCCGACAGGTCGAGCCCGTTCGCCGCGGCGATGGCGTCGACCAGGACGAGCGGTTCGATCGAGAACTTGTGGTAGTGGAGCGCCTTCGACTTGCGGGCGAGTTCGGCCTCGAGCGACCCGTCGGCCGCTACCACGCCCAGGGCCCCGCGGGCGGCGGCGATCCCCCAGTCGAACAGCGCCCGGTCGCCCGCGGCCGCACCGGCCGCGACGGTGGCGAGTGCCGCCCAGTTGTGGTGGTTGTTCTGTTCCGCGAACGGCCTTCGGGCGTAGTAGGGGACGACCGCCCAGCCGAGGTCGGCGAGCCAGCGTTCGATCCGCGCCCGCGTCGCGGCGGGGACCTCCGTCGCGTCGGCCAGCGTGCCGTAGGCGAGCGCCATCGAGACGAGGGTCCATTTCCGCTCGAACGCACCCTGGGTCGTGACCGTCCCCAGCATGGCCCCGGCCGTGGCCCAGCCGTCGAGCCAGCGGACCAGACAGGCGGCGATCGCCGGATCGCGCGGCGCGGTGGACAGATGCCGGTCGGCGAGGCGGACCACGCCCGAATCCATCGCCGAGAGCGGGGCGATAGCCTGCGTACGGGCCGCGTAGGCCGCCGGGTCGATGATGGAATGGGAGGCATCGTCCGTGCGGTAGAACGCCTCCACGATCACGTCCCGCGGCGGGGCCGGCGGCGTCGGGCAGGCGAAGGCGGCCGTGGCGGGCCGACCGACCGCCGCACGGCGGCCGGCTGGATCGGGCGGAAGGCGGAACGGCGGCCCGGCGGCACCGGAGGGCGGCATCGTCTCCAGCGCCAGCTCGCACCGCCGAGGGCCGCGCGGGCCCGCGGCCGTCAGGCGCCGCCCCTCGATCCGCCCGGCGAAGGCCAGCGGCTTCGGGGTGTCGGCGATGTAGGACCCTTCGATGCGGACGGCGCCGTCGGCGACGACCGTCCCCGTCATCGTCTCGTGGCCGTCGCGCCCCGGCGTGCCCCTGGTGAAGGCGAAGCGCCCGTCGCGGACCAGGAAAGCGACGCCCGTGGTGAAGCCCGGCGAGGGTCCGACCGGCCCGCAGGCGAGCGTTCCGGCGTAGAACCCGTCGCCGGGGGCCGCCGCCAGACCGGGGGCCGCCGCCAGACCGGGGGCCGACAGGGACAGGAACGGGACGACGAGCAGGGCGCGGAGCCCGGGCGGGGATCGGGTCATGGCGTCCGGACGCAAGTGCCGCAAGTCGGTCGATTCTATCCGAAAGCCGGACCGCCGTCGCCGGGATTCATCAGACCGACCAGTCCAGCCCGTCCGGCACCACGTGGGACATGGAGAGGGCCGGCGCCGGATCGCCGTGCGCCCGCACCACCTGGGCCGGGACGCCGACCGCCGTGGATCGCGGCGGGACCCGGTCGAGCACGACGCTGCCCGCGCCGATCCGCGCGCCGTCGCCCACCTGCACGTTCCCGAGGATGGTGGCGCCCGCACCGATCAGCACGCCGCGGCCGACCTTGGGATGCCGGTCGCCACCGTCCTTGCCGGTGCCGCCGAGAGTGACGAGGTGAAGCATGGAGGTGTCGTGGCCGACCGTCGCGGTCTCGCCGATCACGACGCCCGTCCCGTGGTCGATGAAGACGCCGGCGCCGATGCGGGCGGCCGGATGGATGTCGACCGCGAAGACCTCGTTCGCCTGGGCCGACAGCCAGACGGCCAGTTCCCGCCGGCCGCGCCGCCACAGCACGTGGGCCGCGCGGTAGGTCTGGAGCGCGTGGAACCCCTTGGCGTAGAGGAGGCCGGTCAACTCGTCCGGGAAGGCCGGATTCCGGTCGACCGACGCGGCGAGGTCGGTCGCGGCCGTCGCGACGGTCAACCGCTCGTCGGCGAAGAGGGCCGACAGCAGGCCGTGAAGGGCGTCGGAGGGCACGTCCGCCGTCGCCAGCTTGGCGGCGAGGAGGGCGGCCAGCGCGTCGGCGAAATCCGAACGGTCGAGAACGGTGCGACGCATCTGTGCCGCGAGGACAGGTTCGCGCGCCGCCACCTCGGCCGCCTGAAGGCGCAGCCGCCGCCACGCCGCGGCCGTGCGGTCGAGGGAGACGGCTTCCGGAAAGGTCGTGTCGAGCGACGCGACCGGCAGGGTCGCGGTTCCGTCCGGCATGGCTCAGGCTCCGTCGGGCCGGCACATGGCCCCGTCTCCCCCGATATGGGCGCGCGCCGCCCTCAGCGCAGTGCCGCGCAGGCCCGCTGGATCCGCGCGCAGGCGTCCTCCAGCAGGGCGGTCGAGGTGGCGTAGGAGATGCGGAAGAAGGGCGAAAGGCCGAACGCCGCGCCCTGCACCACCGCCACGCCCTCGTTCTCGAGCAGGTAGGTGACGAAATCGTCGTCGGTCTTCAGGACCTGCCCGCCGGGCGTCGTCTTCCCGATCGTGCCCGCACAGCTCGGATAGACGTAGAACGCGCCCTCGGGCCGATGGCAGGTGATCCCGCTGGCCTGGTTCAGCATCGAGACCACGAGGTCGCGACGCTCCCTGAAGACCAGCGCGCGCTCCGTGATGAAGCCCTGCGGACCGTTGAGCGCCTCGACCGCCGCCGCCTGGCTGACGGAGGAGGGGTTCGACGTCGTCTGGCTCTGCATCGCGCCCATCGCCTTGATCAGCGCCTTCGGCCCGCCGGCGTAGCCGATGCGCCAGCCGGTCATGGCGTAGGACTTCGACACGCCGTTGACGGTGAGCGTCCGGTCGTAGAGGTCGGGCGCGACCTGCGCGATGGTGGTGAACGCGAACCCGTCGTAGGCGAGGTGCTCGTACATGTCGTCGACCATGATGAGCACGTGCGGGTGGCGCCGCAGCACCGCCGCCAGCGCCTTCAGCTCGTCGGCCGTATAGGCGGCCCCGGTCGGGTTCGACGGCGAATTGAGGACGAGCCACTTGGTCCGCGCCGTGATCGCCCGCTCCAGCCCCTCCGGCCGCAGCTTGAAACCGTCCGCCTGCGGACACTCCACGAACACGGGCGTGCCCTCGGCGAGCACCGCCATGTCGGGATAGCTGACCCAGTAGGGCGCCGGGACGATGACCTCGTCGCCGGGGTTCAGCGTCGCCATGAAGGCGTTGTAGAGGACCTGCTTGCCGCCGTTGGACACGGTGATCTGGTCGAGCGCGTAGTCGAGGCCGTTCTCGCGCTCGAACTTGGCGCGGATCGCGGCCTTCAGCTCCGGCGTGCCGTCGACCGCCGTGTATTTCGTCTGCCCCTCGCGGATGGCGCGGCAGGCCGCTTCCTTGATGTTGTCGGGCGTGTCGAAGTCCGGCTCGCCGGCACCGAGGCCGATCACGTCGCGCCCGGCCGCCTGGAGCTCCCGTGCCTTCTGGGTGACGGCGATGGTCGGCGACGGCTTGATGCGGGCGAGGCGCTGGGCGGTGATCGACATGGAGATGTTCCGGACAGGTCGGCGCGAACGATGCGCCGGACCTTAGGCCCGGCCGCAGGGAGCGGCAAGCGTGGCGACGTGCCCGGCTCGACACCCGTTGGCCGTGCGATGTATGGTCGTTCGTATGCAAAGCGACTTCGACATACTCCAGCCTCTCCCCGGCACCTCGCTGCAGGCCCTCCTGGTCGTCGCGGTGGTGGCGATCGTCGTGCTGGTCCTGGCGGCGGAGGTGATCCGCGGCAAGATGCGCCAGCGCTGGCAGCGTCGGCGCGGCATCCGGCCGGAGATCACGACGCTCCGCCGGCTCTGCTCGGACCTGGAGATGCGCGGGCTGGAGAACGTCAAGGTTCCCGGCCGTCGCCGCCTTCCGCGGATCGAATACGTTCTCCGCCTTCCCTGTTCGTTCGTCGTGATCGTGTTCGGACCGCGCGACGCGCACGGCGACCTGCAGATCCGCGAAAGCGGGCAGGTCTGGGGTTGGCACGCGTTCGGCCGCGAGCACATGCAGCTCGATCCTTCCAAGAAGATGCGGGTACTGGCGAAGGCGCTGGAGCATGCGCATCCGTTCGTGAAGGTGCGGTCGTATTACGTGATGCCGTCCACCGTGACGATGCCGCAGAAGGGCGTTCCCCGCGGCGTGATCCGCGCCGACACCCTGGCCGAGGTCCTGCGCGCCGCGATCTGGGAGGACAAGTCGGGGCCGAAGGGCAACACCGACCTGATCGAGAAGGTCTGGAACGAACTTCTCGAGACGGCGCAGCCGCACGGGACCCACCACACGCCGCGCCACATGGCCCCGGCGGCGCAGTCGGCCCGCAACTAGACCGGCATCGGAAGGACGCTGCCGGACGGCCGACTGGCCCGGACCGCCGGACGGGTCTAGTTTGCTGTCCATGACCGCGCCCGACACCACGACCACGCCACCCGTCCTCGCCACGCCGCTGCGGGCCGAACGCAGGCTGGAGGCCGGGCGGCGGTTCGCCCTGACGTCCGACTTCCGCCCGGCCGGCGACCAGCCGAAGGCGATCACCGACCTCGTCGCGGGGCTGCGTGCGGGGGAGAAGGACCAGGTGCTGCTGGGCGTGACCGGGTCGGGCAAGACCTTCACCGTCGCCCACGTGATCCAGGAACTCCAGCGTCCGACGCTGATCCTGGCGCCCAACAAGACGCTGGCGGCACAGCTCTACGGGGAGTTCAAGAGCTTCTTTCCCGGGAACGCGGTCGAGTACTTCGTCTCCTACTACGATTACTATCAACCGGAAGCCTACGTCCCGCGGACGGACACCTACATCGAGAAGGAAAGCTCGATCAACGAGCAGATCGACCGGATGCGCCACGCCGCGACCCGGTCGCTGCTGGAGCGCGACGACGTCATCATCGTCGCCTCCGTCTCCTGCATCTACGGCATCGGGTCGGCCGAACTCTATTCGGAGATGACGCTGACGCTGGAGACGGGGAAGCCCTATCCGCGCCAGCAACTCCTCGCCCGGCTCGTCGAGCTGCAGTACCGGCGCAACGACGCCGGGTTCGCCCGCGGCTCGTTCCGGGTGCGCGGCGATACGATCGAGCTGTTCCCCGCCCACCTCGAGGACCGCGCCTGGCGCCTGTCGCTGTTCGGGGACGATCTGGAGCAGATCCACGAGATCGACCCCCTGACCGGCGAGAAGGTCGCGGCGCTGGACGCTGTGCGCGTCTACGCCAACAGTCACTACGTCACGCCAAAGCCGACGCTCCACCAGGCGGTCAAGCAGATCCAGGCCGACCTCAAGGTCCGGCTGGAGGCGTTCTACGCCGAAGGCAAGCTGCTGGAGGCCCAGCGGCTGGAGCAGCGGACCCAGTTCGACGTCGAGATGATGATCGCCACCGGCTCCTGCGCCGGGATCGAGAACTACAGCCGCTACCTCACCGGCCGCAGACCCGGCGAGCCGCCGCCCACGCTGTTCGAGTACCTGCCCGACAACGCGCTGCTGTTCGTGGACGAGAGCCATGTGATGGTGCCGCAGGTGGGCGGCATGTACCGCGGCGACTTCATGCGGAAGTCGACGCTGTCCGACTTCGGCTTCCGCCTCCCCTCCTGCATCGACAACCGGCCGCTGAAGTTCGAGGAGTGGGACGCGATGCGCCCGCCGTCGGTCTTCGTTTCGGCCACGCCCGGCCCGTGGGAGATGGAACGCACGGGCGGCGTCTTCGTCGAGCAGGTGGTCCGCCCCACCGGCCTGATCGACCCGCCCGTCATCATCCGCCCCACCGACAGCCAGGTCGACGACCTGATCGCCGAGTGCAAGGCCGTGACGGGCAAGGGCCTGCGCGCGCTGGTCACCACCTTGACCAAGAAGATGGCCGAGGCGCTGACCGAATACCTGATCGAGGCCGGGCTGAAGGTCCGCTACATCCACTCCGACGTCGAGACGCTGGAGCGGATCGAGATCATCCGCGACCTGCGGCTCGGCGTCTTCGACGTGCTGGTCGGCATCAACCTCCTGCGCGAGGGCCTCGACATCCCGGAATGCGGGCTCGTCGCGATCCTCGACGCGGACAAGGAGGGATACCTCCGGTCGAAGACCTCGCTGATCCAGACGATCGGCCGTGCGGCGCGCAACCTCGAGGGCCGGGCGATCCTCTATGCCGACAGGGTCACCGACTCGATGCAGTACGCCATCGACGAGACCGACCGCCGGCGCAGGAAGCAGCAGGCCTACAACGAGGCCAACGGCATCACGCCGGAGAGCGTGAAGAAGGCCATCGGCGACGTTCTGTCCTCGGTCTACGACCGCGCCGACCGGGTGGAGGTCGACACGGGCCTGACGGGGGCGCAGACCCTGGCCGGCAAGGACATCAAGGCGGTGATGGCCGACATCGAGAAGCGGATGCGGGCGGCCGCCGCGGACCTGGAGTTCGAGACGGCGGCGAAGCTGCGCGACGAGTTGCGCCGGCTGGAGGCGATGGACCTCGGCCTCGCGCCGGGACCGGCCGCCAACGACATCGGAATCTCCACCGGGCAGGTGGGCCGCGGGCGGCCGTCGGGCGAGGGCCACACCAGCAAGCAGACACGGGCGGGGGCGCGCGACGGTCGCGGCCTGCCGAAGGGCGCCCGGACCGGCAACGCGCGGCCGACCGACGACGGCGGGGTGGACGTGGGCGGCGTGCAGTTCGGGGGAAGCCGGACGCGCAAGCGGCGGTGAAGGAGCCGCCCGGCGACGGTCGGGCGGGAGGGGCGAGCCCCCCCGCCCCTCCTCGGTTTAGGCCGCCATCCCCATCCCGCCGATCAACTTGCGCATCTTCGCCAGATGGCCGGTGTCGAGCGGGAACTGGATCACGGTCCGCCCGCCCTCGGTCGACGCGACGCGGGCCGGCAGGCCGTCGCCGAGCCCGTCGATGTCGACCTTGATCATCTCGCCCGCCGCGACGTCGATCGCGGGCGAGACGACGGCGTAGGCGCAGGAGACCTCGACCGCGCGGCCCGACCAGGGCCGACCGCCGGCGTCGGACCGCGCGGCGGCGTCGATCCGGCGGATGGCGAAGGCGTCCTCGGTGGCCCCGGTGTCGCGCATCGCGCCGAGGAAGGTCTCGACCTCGCGGCTCAGCAGGTCCGATTCGGTCTTCAGCCCCTCGGCCACGCGGGTCACGCCGCCGGCCCCCTCCTGCACCACGCCCGCCTGGCCCTTGATGTCCACGATGCGGCTGTTGACGGTCGACGCGCTCGCGGAGAGATGGTCGATGTTGCGGACCATCTCCTGGAGCGTGACGTCCTGCTCCTGGGCGGCGGAGACGATGCCGGTCACGAAGGTGTCGATCTCGCCGATCAGGTCGGTGATGGTCAGGATGGCGTCGCCGGCGGAGCGCGAGACCTCGCCGACGCGGGCGATCTTCTCGCTGATCTCCTCGGTCGCGCGGGTGGTCTGGTTGGCCAGCGACTTCACCTCGCTGGCCACCACCGCGAACCCCTTGCCGGCCTCGCCCGCCCGGGCCGCCTCGATCGTGGCGTTGAGCGCCAGCAGGTTGGTCTGGGCCGAGATGTCGCGGATCAGCTTCACCACCTCGACGATCTGGCTCGTCGTCTCCTGCAGCCGGACGACCTCGCCGCGCGATTCGCCCGCCACGCCGACCGCGCGGTTGATGATCTTCGCCGACCGGTCGATCTGGAGCGCGATCTCCCGCGCCGTCGCCAGCATCTCCTCCGACGCGGCGGCGAGCGCGCTGGCCCCCTCGGAGGAGGCGCTGGCCTCCCGGGCCACGTCGTCGGCCATGTCGCGGGTGGCGACCGATTGCTCGGTCATGCCGCCGGCGTCGCGGACGAGGCTTCCCGAGCTGTCGACGATGCGCCGGAAGACCGCGCCGATGCTGGCGCCGAAGATCCCGACGAGCTGGTTCATCTCCTCGGTCTGGCGCTGCCGCTTCTCGCGGTCGACCTCGGCCGCCGCCTCCAGCGCCCGCGTCCTCGCCAGATTGTCGCGGAACACCAGCATCGTGTCCGCCATGTCGCGGATCTCGTCGCGGAAGTACGGCCGTGCGACATCGACGTCGAGGTCGCCGCCCGCCATCCGCGTCATGCTGTCGGTCAGCCGGCGGACCGGCACCACGACGCTGCGCGCCAGGAGCCAGCCGAGCACCAGCGCCACCAGAAGGGTGACCGCGCCGACCAGGACCATGATCTGGATCGCCCGCGCCTCGTCGTCGCGCGCCTGCCGGACCGTCGCCTCGGTGTGTTCGGCGAAGCCGTTGAACAGCTCCTGCACGTCGCGGTCGAGAGCCTCCTGCTGCGCCTCGAGCGCGACCACCTTCACGGCGACGGCGCGGACGTCGTCCGGCCGTCCGCCACCGGTCGCGGCCAGACGGTCGATCTCCTGGAACAGGGCAGTGGCGTCACGTTCGAACGCCGCATAGCCACGCGTGATCGCCCCGGCCTTCGCGACGAACCCGGTGATCAGCGCACTTTCCTTGCCGTCGCCAGCCGCGACCTTCGCCTTGCCGAGAAGGCCGTTCAGTTCGGCGAGGTCCTTGTTGACCGTCTGGCCGAGGCCCTCGAAGCGCTTGCGGGTGGGCGCAAGCTTGTCGGCCTCTCCGGGCAGGTTCGCCATGCGGAGCGCCTGTTCGAACACCACGGCCTGTTCGAGCTTCGCCTCGGTGATGTGGCGGAGCGTGCCGTTGAGCGGCAGGTCGCGCTCGACGATCTGGGTCAACTGCTCCCCGATGACGATCATGTTCACCAGCGCCACCGCCCCGACCACGCACAGGCTGATCAGGCAGACCCCGGCGAGGATGTAGATGCGGATGGCGATCTTCAGGTTGCGGACGACGTCGGACATCGGTCTTTTCCTTCGCTTGGCCGGTCAGCGGCCGAGGAGTTCGTCGACCGCCCGGAGGAGGTCTTCGCGGGAGAAGGGCTTCGGCATGGACCGGTCGGCCTTCTGGCCGGCGACCATCAGCGCCTGCGAGGCGGAGACGCCGGTCGCACCGCCCGACATGGCGATGATCGGCATCCGCGGGCGCAGTCGGCGCGCCTCGATGATGACCGACGTGCCGTCGACGTCCGGCAGGACGATGTCGCAGATGAGCAGGTCGTGCGGCGGACCCTCGCGGAGCTTCCGCAGGGCCGCCGCGCCGTCGTCGGCGACGTCGACCGTGTGCTTGGACATCGACAGGATCAATGAGAGGGAATCGGCGATCCCCTTCATGTCCTCGACGACGAGGATGTGCGCCATTGGGACCCTCTCAGCTCGGTTGACGGACGGGAAGATGGATGGAGAAGACACTGCCCCGTCCGACCGCGCTGCGCGCCGTCAGCGCGCCGCCGGATTCGCGGACGATCGACCGGCTGATCATCAGGCCGAGGCCGGTGCCCCGCCCGCGCGCCTTGGTGGTCAGGAAGCTCTCGAACAGATGGGCGAGCGTGGCGTCGTCCATGCCGGCACCGGTGTCGCCCACGTCGACGCGCAGATGGAGGCCGGGCGCGACGCCGAGTGCCTCGGCCCGGCCGCCCCCGACCCGCTCCTCGGCCCAGCCGACCGAGAGGGTGCCCGCCCGGTCCATGGCGTCGAGCGCGTTCGCGACGAGGTTCGACAGGACCTGCAGGAAGTGCCGCGGCCGGATCGGGACCGTCCGGCCGGCGAGATCGGGCGCCGGTCCGTCCCAGCGCAGCGCCACCGAAGGCGGCAGGAGCCCGGACAGGAACGGTGCGACCTCCGCCGCCAAGGCGCCGACGCCGACCGTCTCGGTGACGGGGGGGCCCCGGCGGACGCTCTGGAGCACGTCGTCGGCGACGCCGAGCGCCACCCGGACCCCGTTGCCCAGCACGTCGAGGCAGCGGGCGAGGTCGTCCTCGCCGAGGTCGCGCCACGCC
>JBIJED010000025.1:0-11855 GCA_044343785.1 Azospirillales bacterium
TCACGAGATCGCCGCGCGTCACGGCGCGTGGTCGTCGTCGAGACCGTCGAGAGCAGAATCGAGGATCGCCGACAGGCCGGGATCGCTCGCATCGGCCTGGGCGACGGCCTGGGCCTGCCGCCGGCATTCGTCGGCAAAGCCCGGCCGGCGGACGTCCGGCACCCAGATCTGCAAGGGCCGCAGCCCCGCGGCCCGGAGCGCCGCCCGGCGCTTGCCGACCCTCACCTTGACCGGAACGGGCATGCCGCGATCCTCCGAAAGCCGTTGCATGTGACGCTGATCGGCAAACCTCCGCCGTCAGGACACCGACCGTTGCGGGCGTTCCTTTCGCGTCCCTCGGCGCACGGCGCGGTCGGTCATGTCGCTGGGAAAGCCGCCATGCGACGTCGACACCCGCCGTCGGTTCCTCAGGCCCCGCACGTCCCGCAGTTCCGCGCGACCCATCGCCGGAATTCGTCCTCGTCAGACCGGCCCGCGGCGAGATCGAGGATCACGCGGGTGGCCTCGTGCTCCGCGACGTCGAGATAGGCTCCGTTCAGCATCAAGGTCATGCCGAGCGCGGCGAACCCGGCCCGCTTGTTCCCGTCGACGAACGGATGGGTGCGGACGATGCTCGCGCAGACCGCGGCCGCGAGGTCGAAGAGCGTCGGATCCTCTTCCGCATACGCGAGGATCTGACGTGCCCGGGCGAGCGACGCTTCCAGCGCGCCGCGGTCCCGCAGACCCGGGGCGCCTCCATGCTCGGCCAACAGTTCGGCGTGGATGTCGATGATCGCCTCGATCGGCGGGAGGACGATATCGATCACTTGGCCAGATCGGCCATGGTCCGGCGATACCGCGCGGAGAAGGCCCGACCGACCTCCATCGCACGGTTGTAGGCGTCGTCGGCTTTCGCGATCTCGATCCGGCCGTCCCGCACGGTCACGGTGACCGCGTCGCCACGGTCGAGCCCTGCATCCGCCAGCACATCCCGCGGAAGCGTCACGCCCGTCGAATTGCCGACCTTCGTGAGGCGGGTGGTGCGCACGTCCTGCTCCTGTCGTTGCATCCGGTCAAGAGGATGTTATGACGGCCGTTGGAACGTCAAGTCGAATGCTCGTGCTGCTCCGCTGTCGGGGAAAGGCGCCGTCTACGGAAAATAGTAAACTGTCACCGAATTAACCGGAACGGGCATGGCGCGACCCTCCGACTGCGTGACATGCAGCGTCGAACGTCAAGCGTCGAACGTCAAGTCCGGCATCGACGTCGAATCGTGGAATCGCAAAAGTCGCGCGGCATGGTAAACTGCACCTGTCGATTGCAATCGGATCGTCGTGATGCGGGTTCCCGCCGTTCTCCTCGCGGTTCTCGTCCTGACCGCGCTGATCGCTCCGGCCGCCGACGCGCTGGCCCAGGCACAGCGACGCGTGGCGCTGGTGATCGGCATCGACGCCTACCTCGACCCGGCCATCCCGCGGCTGCGCAACGCCGTCGCCGACGCGCGCGCCATGTCCGAGATGCTGCGCGGCAGCGGGTTCGAGGTGATCGACCGCTACGATCCGCGCCGGCGGCAGATCAACCAGGCGCTGGAGGAGTTCGTGGAGCGCGCCCGCGGCGCGGACGTCGCCTTCTTCTTTTTCGCCGGCCACGGGATCGAGGTGGAGGGGCAGAACTTCCTACTGCCCTCGGATTATCCGGCCGACGTCGCCTCCAGCCGCGACGCCGCCGAGGAGGGGCTGATGCTTCAGCGGATGACCGACCGGCTGGCCGAGGCGAACGCCCTTTTCACGGCCGCCGTGATCGACGCCTGCCGCAACAACCCCCTGCCACGCCGGGCGACGCGGCAGATCGGCGGCACGCGCGGCCTCGCCCCGGCGACGCCGCCGCAGGGGCTCTACATGGTCTTCGCCGCCGGTGTCGGCGAGACGGCGATCGACACGCTCGGGCCTGACGACCGATCGCCGAACGGGCTGTTCACCCGCCACCTGCTGGCCGAACTGCCCGTGCCCGGCCGACCGTTCAACGACGCGGTCCGCGCGGCGCGGGAGCGCGTGCGCACCGACGCCCGACGGATCGGCCATCTCCAGAACCCGGCGATCTACGATCAGGCCGTCGGCGACTTCGTTCTGGCGATGGGTCCGCCGCCCCTGCCGCCCGCCGTTCCCCCGCCGCCGCCGACCCCACCGTCCAACGCCCTGTCCGAGGAGGCGCGCGAACTGGCCTTCTGGCAGTCGGTCGAGCGGCAGGACCAGACGGAGAGCTACGAGGCCTATCTGCGCCGCTATCCGCGCGGCCATTACGCGGACCTCGCCCGCCTCGCCATCGCCCGCCTCTCCCGGCCGCCGGCCCCGGCGTCCCCGCCCCCGACGGCGGTGGTCGTGCCGCCCCCGACGGCCCCGACCCAGCCTTCGCCGGAGGCAGTGGAGGCGGCGCTGGGGCTCAACGCCGATCAAATCCGCGGGCTTCAGGCGTGGCTCACGGCTCTCGGCCACGACACCCGCGGCGTCGACGGGCGCCTCGGCCCGGGCACCCGGTCGGCGGTCCGGGCCTTCCAGCGGACCCGGGGCGTGCCGGAGACCGGCTTCCTCACGGCGGAGACGGTGAAGGCCCTCGCCGCCGACGGCCCGCCGGCGCTGGCCCGCGCCGAGGAGGACCGGCGGACCCGAGAGGCGGCGGCGGTCGCGCTCGCCGCCGCCCAAGCGGCCGCCCGCCCGCCGGATCGGCCCCCCGTGCCGCCCCTGGCACCATCCCCGGTCGACCGTGATGCCCAGCATTGGGCGGGAATTCCGGATCGTGACACCAACGAGCGGGGCGTTTCGTCCTACCTCACCGCCTTTCCGGACGGCCAGTACGCCGTCGAAGCGCGGATGATCCTCGAACGCATCCGCAACGCGAGGTCCCCTTTCGTCGTCGACGCCGACGCGCGCTTCTGGGGCGACATCAAGGATCGGGAGACGAACGAATCCGCGCTCACCGGCTATTTGATGGCGTTTCCCGGCGGGCGCTATGCCGCCGAGGCGCGCGCGCTGCTGGATCGGATCAGAACCGGTCAGGCCGCTGCGG
Organism: Azospirillales bacterium; assembly: GCA_044343785.1. Lineage (GTDB taxonomy): Bacteria > Pseudomonadota > Alphaproteobacteria > Azospirillales > Azospirillaceae > CANGXM01. Next base: position 3,043 of record JBIJED010000025.1, read on the forward strand.
CCGTGTCGTCCGGGTTCGCGGCGTCGGCGATCGCCGTGGTATCGCCGCCCCCGCGACCGCCGGGCGCGAGGGTCGTGTACTTCGAAGGAAACCTCTACGGGGTCTGGTCCGACCGCTGCGGCGATCCGTCGGCGACGCGGCTGATTTTCAACGAGGCGTCCGTCCGCGTGCGCGGCGGCGGGCGGACGGAACGTTGGACCTTGCGCCGCTACAACCAGTCCGCGTCACAGCAGTTCACGATCTCGGTCGGTGGGCTCTTGGAATCAACGCTCGTTCTCCGCACCGATCCGGAAGGGGGATTCTCCATAGCCTCGCACAGCCTGAGCGGGCTACCGGCCGCGCTCCCCGGACAAGGTGCCCGGCTGCTGGCCTGCGAAAGCGAACGTGAGCCATTCGACGGGATCTACAACGGCACCCTGCGCTGCACGGGGCCGTCCACGCAGTACTCACTGTCCACGGCGCTGCGAATCACTCACAGCGAGATTGGCGGGTCGCGTTCGGAGCGGGGATGGAGCGAGAAATGGACCGGTACGGCCGATGCCGCCGGCCGCGTCCGAATCCAGGCCGCGAGCTTCACCCGGGAGGGCGTGCCCGCGACCCACACCTATTCGGGCGAAATCGCCGGCACGACGATGACCCTGTCCGGCTTCCGGTGGTCGGACCGATGCTCGGGCACGCTGTTCAACTACGCCGCCCGCTGACCCGCCGCCGCCCGCCGCGGCGCGAACGCCAGGTACGCCAGGAACCCCGCATAGGCCAGCGTGACCAGCTTGGCCGCGATCGCGACCTCCAGCGGCAGGGTGTCGGCGATCAGCGGCGCCGGAGCCGCCAGCGCGAAGGCGGCGGACAGCACGATCGCCGGCTTGTGGACCGGGGGCTTCGCGGGGGCGGCCGACGGGGCGGGGGCAGGGGTCTCGGTCGTCATGGAAGGCTCCGGCGGTCTTGCGCGTTCTCATCCGAAGTGGCCCCGCGCGCGGGGAATTCAACGCCGCCGCTTTACGGCCGCCGCCGCCGCCCCTAGCGTCGTCGGACCATCCCGGGAGGACGCCCATGGAGATCCGCTTCGAGGACCGCGTGACGCTCGCCGTCGCCGACGGCGTCGCCACCCTCGCGCTCGACCGGCCGAAGGCGCTGAACGCGCTCGACGACGCGATGGCGGCCGGCATCGCCGCCGCGGCATCCCGCTGCGAGGCCGATGAGGCCGTGCGCGCGGTCGTTCTGACCGGCGGGGAGCACTTCATGGCCGGCGGCGACCTGCGCAGCTTCGCGGCCCGGCTCGGCACCGGCGAGGGCACGACCGCCGCCTTCGAGGCGACGATCCACCGCGTCCACGCCGGCATCCTCGTCCTGCGCCGCATGCCCAAACCCGTGGTCGCGGCCGTCCGCGGCGCCTGCGCCGGGTTCGGGATGAGCCTGATGATGGCCTGCGATCTCGCGGTCGCGGCCGAGGACGCCTATTTCACGCTTGCCTACGTCAACATCGGCACCTCGCCCGACGGCGGCTCCACCTTCGCGCTGCCGCGCCTCGTCGGCACGCGCCGCGCGATGGAGCTGGCGCTGCTCGGCGACCGGTTCGGCGCCGCCGACGCCCTTCGCCTCGGCCTCGTGAACAGCGTCGTCCCGGCCGACCGCGTGAATGCTGAAGCGACGGCGCTCGCCGCCCGGCTGGCGGCCGGCCCGGGCCTCGCCATCGCGCGCACCAAGCGGCTGGTGAACGCGTCGTTCGAGAACAGTTTGGAGACCCAGCTCCAGGCGGAGGCGGAGGCGTTCGCGGCGAGTGCGGTCACCGAGGATTTCGCGGAGGGCGTCCGGGCGTTCCTCGCCAAACGGCCGCCGCAGTTCCGCGGACACTGACGCGAACCCTGTCCGTCACCCGCACCTGACCGAGGACTTCGCCATGTGCCGTCGACCCGGCTGCACCGACCCCAGCCACAGCCACCGCCGCCCCCACCGCCATCCCGACCGGCGCGCGATCCTCGTCACGCTGGTCGGCGCGGCGGGCGCCATGACGGTCGGCTGCTCGCCCCAGCAGCTGGCCGGCCTCAACCTCGTCTCCGACGAGGAGGTGAACCAGATGGGCGCCACCACCTGGCGCCGGACGCTGCGGGAGAACCGCGTGTCGCGCGACGGGGCGGCCAACGCGACCGTGCGGCGGGTGTCCGAGCGCATCATCGCCGCGTCGCGATCGCCGGTCGCGCAGTGGGAATATGCGGTGATCGAGGACGAGACGCCCAACGCCTTCGCCCTGCCGGGCGGCAAGATCGGGGTCCACACCGGCATCCTGGGGCTGATGGAGAACGACGACCAGCTGGCCACCGTCATCGGCCACGAGGTCGGCCACGTGAACCTCGCCCACGGACAGCAGCGGGTGAACGCCCAGGCCGCGAGCCAGATCGGCCTCACGGTGCTGAACATCGCGCTCGCGGCGGGCAACGTGGGCTACGCGAACGAGATTTCGGGCCTTCTGGGCGCCGGGGTGAACTACGGCGTGATCCTGCCCTTCTCGCGCGATCACGAGTACGAGGCCGACGGGGTCGGCGTCACCTACATGGCCGACGCGGGCTATGATCCGATGCAGGCGGTCACGTTCTGGCAGCGGATGGCGCGGGCGTCGACGGACGGGCAGAAGCCGCCGGAATGGGCCTCGACGCACCCGTCCGACGACAACCGGATCGAGCGGTTGCGGGCGCTGGCGTCGCTGGAGCGCAACCGGGTGCGGCGGGGGTAGGGCCCCCCCGCCTCAGAACCGGATGAAGGGATTGAACAGCCGGCCGATCGGCCCGGTCAGGCGCAACGGCGCGTCCGTGACGGCGAGGCAGACGCAGTCGCCGTCGTCGTCGGCGGTCGGCACATGGTCGACCGTCCCGTCCGTCAGCGACAGGTCGCCGCGCAGGAAATGACCCGTGTCGTCGGTGAAGCCGCCGGCCAGCACCAGCGTCATCTCCCGCCCCTTGTGGGTGTGCTGGGGCATCGACACGCCGGCCCGGATGCGCATCAGCCGCACCTTCGCCCCGCCGGGGCAGGCGATCCGGTGCTCGTCGAGCCCGCGCATCACCGGCTTCCACGTGATGTCGCCCAGGTCGCCGGCGACGTAGTCGCGCAGCGGGCGGGGGATCACCGGCGCGAGGCCCACCGACGCGATCCGCACCGCCGCACGGCGGATCGGCGCGGGCGGCGTCTCGTCGAGGCGGGCCATCACGCGGTCGAGCAGATCGCCGCCGACCGGCTCGGGCTCGATCCCGTCCAGCATCGCCCCACCCATCGCCTCGTAGGCCGCGACCGTGGCGCGGCAGTCGGGACACAGGGCCAGGTGGGTGGCGACGACGAGACCCTCCGCCTCCCCCAGCGCGCCGGTGGCGTAGTCGATCAGCAGGTCCTCTGCCGGGTGGTGTCGTACCATCTCAACCGTCCTTCAGGCTGTTCCGCAGGCGCACGAGCGCGAGGCGGATCCGCGACTTGACCGTTCCCAGCGGCAGACCGCTCTCCTCGGCGATCTGGCTGTGGGGCTTGTCCTCGTAGTACGCCTCCCGCAGGAGCACCGCCTGCTCCGGGGGGAGGTTCTCGAGCGCCGCCCGCAGGCGGATCCCGTCCTGTCGCGACGCGACCAGATCGTCCGCCGCCTCCGGACGGGCCGGCACCAGGGCCGGGTCCTCCGGGTCGATCTCCGGCCGGCGCTCGCGCCGGATGCCGTCGATCCGCTTGTTCCGCGCGATGGCGAACACCCAGGTGTTCGCGTTCGCCTGCGCGGGGTCGAAGGTGTCCGCCCGCCGCCAGACGAGCAGCATGACCTCCTGCACCAGCTCGTCCGCCGTCGCCGCGTCCGCGCCGAGACGGGCCAGATAGGCCTTCAGCCGCGGCGCGAAATGGGCGAACAGACGGGCGAACGCGGCCCGGTCGCGGTCCCGCGCGATCGACAGGATGTCGCCGTTGAGAGCCCCGATCGCATCCGCTCCGCCCACCACGCCACCCGCTCGCCCCGGACCGACCCCGAAGGTGTCGACGGACTGTGGCGCTGGCAAGGTCCCCGCGAAGGCGGCGACGAAGAAGGCGGATGTCTCACCCATGTACAAACGTCTACGATGCCCGTGCCGTCGTGGATCACCCCGATTTTGCCTTTTTTCAATGGTGGTGGTGGCACCCCGTCCGTCGTGCCCGATCCGTCCCGTGCCCGAGTGAACCGATGTCGCGTCGCCGTCCCGCCCACCCGTTCCGCCGTACCGCCGTCTCCGTCGCCGCCGTGCTGGCCGCCCTCGCGGCCGGTCCGGCCGCGGCCCAGCAGCAGAGCACCCCGCCGCAGACCCAGCAGCGGCCCCCGCAGCCCCAGACGCAGCCGCCCCAGCAGCAGCGGCCCCCGCAGGGCCAGCAGCCCCAACGCCCCAGCCAGCCGCCGCAGCAGCAGCGCCCGGCGCCGGCACCCGCCCAGCCCCCGCCGATGCAGGTGGTGGGCGAGTTCGGGGACTGGGCCGTCTACGCGATCCAGGAACAGGGGGGCCGCCTCTGCTTCATGACCAGCCGCCCGCGCGCCAGCACGCCCGCCAACGTCCGGCGCGGCGAGATCCGGCTGATGGTGACGCACTGGCCGTCCGAACAGACCTTCGACGAGGTCAACTTCGTCCCCGGCTTCGATTTCCGCGACGGCAGCGACGTGACGGTCCAGATCGGCAACGACCGCTTCTCCCTCTTCACACAAGACGACAAGGCCTGGGCGCGCGACGCGGAGACCGACCGGAAGATCGTCGAGGCGCTGCGCAAGGGCGCGCGGGTCGTCGTCACCGCCGTCTCCGAGCGGGGAACGACGACGACGGACACCTTCGGCCTCAATGGATCGAACCGGGCGTACGAGGAGATGTCGCGCGCCTGCAACGTTCGCCGCTGACATTCGGTCCCGCGCACCCCATTTGCGGCGGGCCATGGGTGTCCTCAGCCATTCCGCCGCCTTCGCCCCGCCGCCCCCGCGCGCCGACGGGCGCACCAACCTCGTCGGCCTGTCCCGCGAGGAGCTGGAGGCCCTTCTCGTCGCGAACGGGCTGGAGCGGTTCCGCGCGCGACAGGCCTGGCACTGGATCTATCACCGGGGCGCCACCGACTTCGCCGCGATGACCACACTGGCCAAGCCGGCGCGGGAGCGGATGGCGGCGTTGTTCGTCGTCGACCGGCCGACGGTCGTGCGCGACGTGAAGAGCGTCGACGGCACCCGCAAGTGGCTCCTGCGGTCGCCGGACGGGCAGGAGGTGGAGGCCGTCCACATCCCGGAGGAGGACCGCGGCACGCTCTGCGTCTCCTCCCAGGTCGGCTGCACGCTCACCTGCCGCTTCTGCCACACGGGCACCCAGCGCCTCGTGCGGAACCTGGAGGCGGCGGAGATCTTGGCGCAGGTGATGCTGGCCCGCGATCACCTCGGCGAGTGGCCGAGCCCGAAGGACGGGCGGATGCTCTCCAACGTCGTGCTGATGGGGATGGGCGAGCCGCTCTACAACTACGACAACGTCGCCAGGGCGATGAAGATCGTCATGGACGGCGAGGGCATCGCCATCTCCAAGCGCAAGATCACGCTCTCGACGTCGGGCGTGGTGCCGATGATGCGTCGCTGCGGCGAGGAGCTGAACGTCAACCTCGCGGTGTCGCTGCACGCCGTGAACGACGATCTGCGCGACCGGCTCGTGCCGATCAACCGCAAGTACCCGATCGCGGAGCTGCTGGACGCCTGCCGCACCTATCCCGGCACGTCGAACGCCCGGCGGATCACCTTCGAATACGTGATGCTGAAGGACGTGAACGACAGCCCGGCCGATGCGCGGGAGCTGGCGCGCCTGCTCCGCGGCATTCCGGCCAAGGTGAACCTGATCCCGTTCAACCCCTGGCCGGGCAGCCCGTTCGAGCGCTCCACCGACCGGGCGATCCAGACCTTCGGCGACATCGTCAACGCCGCCGGATACGCCAGCCCCGTGCGCACGCCGCGCGGCGACGACATCCTCGCCGCCTGCGGCCAGCTCAGGAGCGACAGCCAGCGCAAGACCGCGGCCGAGCGCCATGCGGAGCAGCAGGCGGTGCTGAGGCTCTACGCCGAGAAGGAAGCGGCGCAACCGATATGAGTGCGCCGCCCACCCCATGAAGACCGCCGACTTCGACTTCCCCCTCCCGCCCGACCGCGTCGCACAGGAGCCCGCCCGCCCGCGCGACGCCGCACGCCTGCTCGTCGTCGACGACCCGCTCGTCGACGCGGGCGTGCTCGACCTGCCGGCGCATCTCGCTCCCGGCGACCTGCTGGTCGTGAACGACACCCGCGTCCTGCCCTCGCGCCTTCGGGCCCGCCGGGGCGAGGGGACGGTCGAGTTCACGCTGCACAAGCCGGTGTCCGGCAATCTCTGGCGCGCCTTCGCAAAGCCGGCGAAGAAGCTGATGGCGGGCGACCGGCTCAAGGTGTCCGACACCCTCACCCTGGCGGTGATCGACAAGACCCACGGCGGCGAGATCCTGGTGCGGCTGGAGACCGGCGGCGTCTCCGTCCTCGACGCGCTGAAGGCCAACGGCGAGGTGCCGCTGCCGCCCTACATCCGCCGGCCCGACGGCGCCCGGGCGGAGGACGCCGCCGACTACCAGACCCTGTTCGCCGAACGCGATGGTGCCGTCGCGGCGTCGACCGCCTCGCTCCATTTCACCCCGCGGCTGCTCGACGCGGTGAAGGCGCGGGGCGTGGGCATCGCGACCGTCACGCTGCACGTGGGCGCGGGCACCTTCCTGCCGGTCAAGACCGACGACGTGCGCGACCACGTCATGCACTCCGAGTGGGGCGAGATCAACGCCGAGACGGCGGCCCGCATCATGGAGACGAAGGCCGCGGGCGGCCGGATCGTCGCCGTGGGCACCACGCCGCTGCGGGTGCTGGAGACGGCCGCCGCACCCGACGGCACCGTGCGGCCGTGGCAGGGCGACACCGACCTCTTCATCCTGCCGGGCTACAGGTTCAAGACGGTGGACCGGCTGATGACGAACTTCCACCTGCCGAAATCGACCCTGTTCATGCTGGTCTGCGCCTTCGCCGGCACGGAGCGCATGAAGGCGGCCTATGCGCACGCGGTCGCGCGGGGCTACCGTTTCTTCTCCTACGGCGACGCGACGCTGCTGACGAAGGCCGGATGACGCCCCGCTTCTCCTACACGCTGCGCGCGACCGACGGGCGGGCGCGCCTCGGCCGGATCGGGACGGCGCACGGCGGCATCGACACGCCCGTCTTCATGCCCGTCGGCACGGTGGGCACGGTGAAGGGGATGCTGCCGGGCGCCGTGGCGTCGACCGGCGCGCAGATCATCCTCGGCAACACCTATCACCTGATGCTGCGCCCCGGGGCCGACCGGGTGGAGCGGCTGGGCGGGCTGCACCGCTTCATGAACTGGCCGGGTCCGATCCTGACCGACAGCGGCGGCTATCAGGTCATGTCGCTGTCGGACCTGCGGAAGCTGGACGAGACGGGGGTCACCTTCCGCTCCCACCTCGACGGCTCCAAGCACCACATGAGCCCGGAGGTCTCGGTCGGGATCCAGCACAAGCTGGACGCCACGATCACCATGTGCCTCGACGAGTGCGTGTCCTGGCCGGTGGAGAAGGCGGACGCGACCCGTGCCAACGAGCTGTCGCTGCGCTGGGCCGTGCGCTGCCGCGACGCGTTCGTGGAGCGGCCGGGCTATGCGCTGTTCGGCATCAACCAGGGCTCGACCTTCCCGGACCTGCGCGCCCGCTCGGCCGCGGGGCTGATCGACATCGGCTTCGACGGCTACGCGGTCGGCGGCCTCGCGGTGGGCGAGCCGCAGGACGTGATGTTCGAGGTGCTGGACGCGACGGTGCCGCTGTTGCCGGCCGACCGGCCGCGCTATCTCATGGGCGTGGGCAAGCCCGACGACATCGTGGGCGCCGTCGCCCGCGGGATCGACATGTTCGACTGCGTGCTGCCCACGCGGTCCGGCCGCACGGGGCAGGCGTTCACCCGCCACGGCCCGCTGAACATCCGCAACGCGCGCCACGCCGAGGATCTCTCGCCGATCGAGGCGGACTGCCGCTGCCCGGCCTGCCGCGACCACAGCCGCGCCTATCTGCACCACCTGTTCAAGGCGGGGGAGATGCTGGGGCCGATCCTGCTCACCTGGCACAATCTCCAGCACTATCAGGACCTGACGGCGGAACTCCGCGCCGCCATCGCCGCCGGCACCTTCGCCGACGTCGCCCGGCGCCGCATGGCGGACTGGCGGACGGCCGCGCACCGGGCGGAGGGCGCGGGCCGCCCCCTCTCCCTGTCCCTCCCCCCGGGGGGGGGAGGGGACGCGGCTGGACGCGCGCCCTCTTCTTCTCCCCTCGCCCCCCCGGGGAGAGGGGCCGGGGGAGAGGGGGTGGAGCAGGCCGACACTTCGAGGACGGGGCCATGACCGAGACCATCTACTCGAACCTCACCCAGCTCGGCCGTGCGACCGAGGCGCCGCAGCGCCCGGAGGACGCGGTGCTGGAGCGGGTGGCGAACCCGCACCCGGGCGAGCGCTATCTCGTGCGGTTCGTCGTACCCGAATTCACCTCGCTCTGCCCGATCACCGGCCAGCCGGACTTCGCCCACCTCGTCATCGACTACGTGCCGGACGGGTGGCTGGTCGAATCGAAGTCGCTGAAGCTGTTCCTGGGCTCCTTCCGCAACCACGGCGCCTTCCACGAGGCGTGCACCGTGGGCATCGGCCGGCGGCTGGCGGGGGAACTCTCGCCGCTGTGGCTGCGGATCGGCGGTTACTGGTACCCGCGCGGCGGCATCCCGATCGACGTCTTCTGGCAGACCG
>JBIJED010000453.1:0-3410 GCA_044343785.1 Azospirillales bacterium
CGGTGGCCGACCGCTGGGCCGACGTGGGCGCCCACGTGGCCGCGCGCGGGCACGACCACGTCCTTCCCTTCCTCGACCTGCACTACGTCGCCGCACTCGCCCGCACCGACCCGCCGGCCGCCCGCGCCTATGCCCGGGGGATCGCGGCCCACGCGAGCGGGCGGGCCGGGCGGGAGCGGGAGGCGTGGGACGTGGCGGCGGGGCTCGCCCGGGGGATCGTGGCGCAGGCGCAAGCGGACGGGGAGGAGGCGGTGGCGGCGATGGCGCCGTTCATCGGCCACCACGCGAAGATCGGCGGCAGCCACGCCCAGCGCGACCTGTTCGACCAGATCTACGAGGCCGCCCTGATCCAGGCCGGGCGGTGGGAGGAGGCGGCGCTGCGGGTGGGGCTGCGGCGCGCGGTGCGGCCGGACTCGCCGCATCTGGGGCGGTTGATGGCGCGGGTGGAGATGGGGTTGGGGATGTGAGGGGGGTTAGTAGTTCATCCAAACACAGTCAACTGTCACCCCATTCCTGCCATTATGGAACGGACGATCGCCTTTCTCGACACGTACATCCATCACCACCTGCTCGACCGTCCGTCGACCCTGTCGCCGCGGGAGCGTGAGGTGTTGGCGCTGCTGTCGAGGCCTGCGAATGACCGCGGACGATAACCAGCGTCCGCAGTCATCCTTCGGACTACAATCTTCCCGGCATCGCCAGATGCGTCATCACGACAGAAATTTCGTTTATTGCGATTATTCCCGGCCCGCCGATATAGTGCGCCGAAACGGGGAAGCTGCGACCAACGCAGATCCCGATGGCCCGGAGACGTCGCGCGACCGCGAACAGCGCCCGGGCCGACACGGTGGGGACACGACGATGAACGCACTGTTGGATCGGCCCGGGACAGTTGTCCCGACGGAGAGCGATTCCCGCTTGGCGGCGGAATCGAGCCGCATCCTTGCGAAGCGGAAGCCGGAGGGCGAGTTTCGCGTGCAGTTGGAGGACGGGCAGGTGGTCCGCCTTCCCCACGCGGCGCACCAGCTTCTCAGCCACCTCCTGACGGAGATGGCGAACGGGAACGCGGTCACCCTGATCCCCGTCCACGCGGAGCTGACGACCCAGGAGGCGGCGGAGTTCCTGAACGTTTCCCGCCCCTTCGTGGTCAAGCTCCTGGAGGAGGGGCGCATCCCTCATCACAAGATCGGAACCCACCGACGCATCCGGTTCAGCGACCTGCGGGCGTTCAGGGAGGCGAGCGACGCGAGCCGACGCGAGGCCCTCGATCGGCTCGCCGAACAGGCCCGGGACCTCGGAGTGGAGTGACGGACATTGGCAAGGTTCGCGGTCGTCCTCGATGCCAATGTCCTTTATCCCTTCACGTTGCGGGATCTGTTCGTCGAACTCTCGATCTTGGGCATCTACAAGGCGCACTGGACGAACGCGATCCACGACGAATGGATCCGGAACCTGCTGAAGGACCGGCCGGATCTCGACCCGGCGAGGCTCGCGCGAACCCGTGCACTCATGGACGCCTCGGGCCTCGACAGCCGCGTCGAGGGTTACGAGCATTACATTCCGGTGGTCAGGCTTCCTGATCCGGACGACCGCCACGTCGCCGCCGCCGCGATCCATGCCCGGGCCGACGCCATCGTCACCTTCAACCTGAAGGACTTTCCGGCTGAGGATCTCGCTCGCCACGGTCTGGAGGCGATCCATCCCGACGACTTCATGGCGGCTCAGTTCGATCTCGACGAAGCGGCGGTCCTGACGGCCGCGCAACGGTGCATCCGCCGCTGGAAGGATCCACCCGTCACACCAAAGGACTGGCTCGACATTCTGGAGCGGAACGGGATGACGAAGACGGTCGCGCGGCTTCGGGATTTCGCGGGGGTCCTCGGCTGAACCGAGCGACCCCCTCACTTCCAGATCGGCCGCCCCGGACAACCGGTGAGCAACCGGTGACAGTTTACCAGTTTACTTCTTCGCCCGCCGTCCCCGCCCGCCGCCGTGACGAGCTCCGCACGTCACCGGGCCTCCGCGTCCGCGATGAAGGCCGCGAGCGCACTCCACATGGCCGGCGGGTTCGAATACATCGGAAAGTGGCCACACGCCGGGATCTCGGCCAGCCGGACGCCGTCGCGCTCGAGATGTCCGAGATAGGAGAGCGAGCGGTTCTGTTCACCGTACATGAACATGCGGGGGCAGGGCAGGGCGAGGAAGTGCCGCATCAGGTCGCCGTTGTCTGACAGGTCGACCATCGAACGGAAGATCGGCCGCACCGCTCCGGCCCTCACCTTGTGCCGCAGGCTCGCGGTGTAGAGCGCGTTCGCAAGGGCCGGGGCGCGCCGGACGCGGTGAACGAAATCGGACAGGAAGAGATCGGGATCATCGTCGGGGAAGAGGTCGATCTGCCGGCTGAGGAAGCAATCCTCGGGCGCGACGTTGCCTTCGATGTTCGAGAAGCTGAGAACGCGCTCGGGGCATCGGATCGCCAAATGCAGCGCGGTGAGCCCGCCCATGGAGTGTCCGACGAGGTGAAAGCGCCCGAAGCCCCGCCAATCGACCATTTGCAACGCGGTCTCGACGAAACGGGGAATCGAGACGACGGAGGGATCGGCCAGCACGGTCTCGCCGCATCCCAGCGCGTCGTAGGCCAGGAACGGATGGCCGTCGAAGCGGGGGTCGAGGACGAGATCGGCATAATCCTCCTTCGTCGAACCAAAGCCGTGAAGGAAGACGATCGGTTCGTTCGGGCCGTTCCGCGTGATGGCCGCGACATCGCAGGCGACGCCGCCGATCGGAACGGATCGGGTGATCGACGTGAACGGTCCGCCAGCCATCGGCTCCTCCTCTGTCGCCATCGGAGCGGCGCGACGGCCGCGCCGGCCCCCTCACTTCCAGATCGGCTTCCCCGACCCCGGCAGCCCCAGCCGCCCCCACATCTCCGACACCCGGTCGACCACGCCCTGGTCCATGCGCAGTTGCTGGCCCCACTCCCGCCTGGTCTCGGGCGGCCATTTGTTCGTGGCGTCCATCCCCACCTTGCCGCCCAGGCCGCTCTCCGGGCTCGCGAAGTCGAGGTAGTCGATGGGCGTGCCCTCGACCAGCGTCAGGTCCCGGACCGGGTCCATGCGGGTCGAGATCGCCCACATCACGTCCTTCCAGTTCCGGCAGTCGATGTCGTCGTCCACGACGATCACCCACTTCGTGTACATGAACTGCCGCAGGAACGACCAAACGCCCATCATCACGCGCTTGGCGTGCCCGGGGTACGCCTTCTTCATCGAGACGACGGCGATGCGATAGCTGCACCCCTCGGGCGGGAGCCAGAAGTCCACGATCTCCGGGAACTGCTGGCGCAGCAGCGGGATGAACACCTCGTTCAGCGCCTCGCCCAGCACCGAGGGCTCGTCCGGCGGCCGGCC
>JBIJED010000593.1:0-2524 GCA_044343785.1 Azospirillales bacterium
GCAGGGGGACCGGACCGCCCGGCATCGTCGAGGGTCACGTCCGTCAAGCTGGTGGAGATTCGCGTGCGTGGTGAGGTGGCCATCGGTCAGGCCGCGAGGGGTGGGATCTGAATCGGGTCGGCGGTGTCGGTGGCGGCGAGCTCGGCCATGGCCTCGACCTGCATGTAGCGGGTCTGGACCGACCACTCGTCGTTCTGTTCGAGGAGAACGGCACCGAGCAGGCGGATGATCGAGGCGTCGGAGGGGATCGAGCCGCATGACGGCGAGACCGACCACGTCGGCCCGGCGCTTGAGCTCCTTGTTCAGCCGCTCCAGGGGGTTCGTGCTGTGCAGCCGGGTCCGGTGCTGGGCGGGGAACGCCATGTAGGCGAGTACGTCGGCCTCGCTGGCGTCCATCAGGGCGCCGAGCTTCGGCCAGCGGTCGCGCAGCTGGTCGGCGACGTGGCGCCAGGTCTGGCGGGCGCCGGCCTGATCGGGCTGGAGGAAGGCCTGGCGGAGCGCCGCGGCGACCATGGTGTGCTGGCCCTTCGACACGTGGGCGAGGGCGTTCCGCATCCAGTGCACGCGGCAGCGCTGCCACGTGGTGCCGGTCAGCACCCGGGCGATCGCGTGCTTCAGCCCCTCGTGCGCGTCGGAGACGACCAGCTTGATCCCGCGCAGGCCGCGCTTGACGAGGCCTTTCAGGAACGTCGCCCAGAAGGTCTCGGCCTCCGACGGGCCGATGTGAAGGCCGACGATCTCGCGCTTGCCGTCGGTGTTCACCGCCACGGCGACTATGGCGGCGACCGAGACGATCCGGCCGCCCTCGCGGACCTTCAGGTCGGTGGCGTCCAGCCAGAGATAGGGCCACTCGCCGTCGAGCGGGCGTTCCAGGAAGGCGCCCACGCGCTCGTCGATGTCCTTGCAGAGCTTGGAGACCTGGGACTTCGAGATGCCGGTCAGGCCCATGGCCTGGACCAGATCGTCGACGCGCCGGGTCGACACGCCGGCGATCCAGGCTTCCTGGATGACGGCCACCAGCGCCTTCTCGGTCGTCCGCCGCGGTTCGAGGAAGGGCGGAAAGTAGCTCCCCTGCCGGAGCTTGGGGATGCGCAGCTGCAACTGGCCGAGCCGGGTGTCGAGCGTGCGGTCGCGATAGCCGTTCCGGTGGTTGGCCCGCTCGGCGGTGCGTTCGTAGCGGCCGGCGCCGATCACCCCCTCCACGTCCGCCTCCATCAGGATCTGGAGCACGCTCTCGGCCAGCGTACGGAGGAAGTCGCCGTCGCCGGTCTTCTGGATCAGGTCGGCGAGTGCCATTCTGTCGTCGGTCATCGGGATCTCCGGGCCGGTTGTGGTGAAGCGTGGAAACTCCATCCTAGCCGACCTGCCCGATGGCCACCTCTCGATCGCCGCCCGGGGTGGGGCATGCCCCACCCCGGGCGATCAGCGAAATTCCACCAACTCCGTGGACGCTAACCCCTTGCGCATGTCGGTGCGCCCGGTGGCCATCCAGACGCGCACGCCTGCGGGAACCGGGATCATCGGCGCCGGTCCCGCAGAACCATGTCCAGCGTTGCGGCGAGCGTCGCCGGGTCGGGTGCGCCGGCGATGCGGACCCGCACGTCGGTCCCGACGACGACCTCGATCGAGGGGTCCGGCGCAGGCCGACCTGCGGCATCATCGGACAGGTCGGCGGTGGCCAACCCCATCCCGGCCGGCGCGACCACCTCGGCGGCGACGAGGCTGGGAAGCTCCGACGTGCCCTTCAGCCCGATGACGCCGAGTTCCACGAGGCGCCGCCACTTGAAGACCTGGCTGGGCAGCAGGTCGTGCCGACGGGCGACCTCCGAGATGCTGGCACCGGGCGCGGTCGCCTCCGCCACCACCGCCAGCTTCTGCTCGGTCGTGTAGCGTCGTCGCCGTTCGACGCGCCCGACGATCTGAACCGGAACGAAGGACATCGATCTTGCGCCATCGCTAGATCCCAGGGATCAGCGATCCGGCCCAAACGACACGATCAGCGCAAGGCGGCCCTCACCGGGCGCTTACGCTGAACAAGGCGGGAACGCTCGACGACTGGTTGCGCGGACTGAAGGCGCGCGCTTACATCAACGCGGTCGTGGTGGCTCTGGCCAACAAGCTTGCCTGCATCACCTGGGCGGTGCTGCGAAGTCATTGGCCGTTCCAGGCGGCTCTCGCATGAGGTGAGGAAAGTTCGGTCCGCGATCCCGACGGGATCACGGGCCCGAGGTGTCTGCGAGTGGTCGGACGAGTTGGCCTGAACAATAGATCGGCGGATCGGAAACCTGAGGCAAAAGACGGCGCGTCGATGATGTGTTTGTCATGAAGACCCGGCTGCGCGGTTCTCCATCTAGCCCGGATCATGCACCAGCGGCCTGAAGTTCCCGCTTTGGCGTTGTGATTGTTCTCCGTTGGGTTGTGAGGACGCGGTTCGCCCTTCCGCCGCGTCGCGGGTTTCCAGATGGGGGGCTTGCGGTTGGCGGGACGGGTTTTGGCTGGGCACGCTGCCCGGCGGCTCAGGTGA
>JBIJED010000456.1:0-3401 GCA_044343785.1 Azospirillales bacterium
CGCATGCTGAACGTCAGGTCGGCCCGGTACAGCGGCGAGAACCGGTAGCCGACGCCGGCACCCCAGACGGTCGAACGGTCGAGGTCGTTCAGCGACGCGCCGCGGTTCAACAGGGTGTCGCCGCTGTCCGGATCGTTCTTGATCCCCGCGTCCCGCGCCTTCGAGGTTCCCAGGGAACCCGTCACGTAGAACCCGGTCTGGGCGTGTGCGCCGGCCGAGGCCGCGAGCGCGATGATGGCCGCCACGGCGGCGGTCGTGAACCTCGTCATGCCTTCGTCTTCCTTCGCTGGGCGGACGGCACCGCCGGGAGGCGCCGCCGCGGGATCGAGTTCTTTGTCCGATCTGATTACACCATCATCGGAGTTTTTGCACTCATTGAGTGCTTTCACCGCTCCCGCATCGCGTGGCGCGCGAAATCGAGGAAGGGATCGACGACGTAGCGCAGCGCCGTCCGCTCGCCGGTCGTGATCACGACGTCCGCGGGCATGCCGGGCAGGATCCGCTGCTCTGCCAGGATCGCGAGGCTCGCCTCGTCGATGGTCACCCGCGCCTTGAAGAAGGGGATGCCGGTCCGCTCGTCGACCAGCCGGTCGGCCGAGACGGTCGCCACGGTCCCGGTCATGGTGGGCAGCAACCGCTGGTGGACGGCTGAGAAGTTGATCATCGCCGGCTGCCCGGCGACGACCTCCCCCACCGACAGGACCGGCACCTGCGCCTCGATCACGAGGCGGTCGGCGAAGGGCACCACCTGCATCACCGTGCGCCCGGCCGTGATCACGCCGCCCACCGTGAAGACCGTGAGGCCGACGACGACCCCGTCCGCCGGTGCGCGCAGATCGAGCCGATCGACCGTGTCGCGCGCGGCGGTCAGCCGCTCCTGGAGTTCGAGCAGCTGGGTCTGCGCCTCCTGCAGGGCGTTGGTGATCTCCTCGTGCAGGTTGCGCTGGATCTGCAGCATCTGCAGCCGCGTCTCGCCGATCGCCTCGTCCACCCGGGAGACGGCGGCGAGGTGTTCGCCCCGCTCCCCCTCGAGGCGCGCCACCTCCCGCTCCAGCGCCAGCACCCGCGTGCGCGGGGCGTGGCCCTTGTCGGCGAGTTCGCGCGTGCCGCGGAGCTCCTCGGCGATGAGCTGGATCTGGCGGTCGCGCGACTGGCCCTGGAGGCGGAGCCCGTCGCGCTGGCGCTCCAGCTGCGCCACGCGCTGGCCGAGGATGCCGAGCTGGCCCTGCACCGAGGCGCGGCGGGCGACGAAGATGTTCATCTGCCCGTCGATCACGTCGCGGACGGCCGCATCCTCCTGCCGCTCCAGCAGCGCCTGGGGGAAGGCGATCGCCGCCCCCTCCGCGGCCTCCGCGCGGAGCCGGGCCTGCCGCGCCAGCACCGCATCGGTCTGCGCGCGGACGATGGCGAGCGTGGCGTCGGCGCGGACCGGCTCGAGGCGCACGAGCACGTCGCCGGCGGCCACCCGGTCGCCGTCGCGGACAAGGATCTCGCGGACGATGCCGCCCTCGGGGTGCTGCACGTCGCGGCGATGGCTCTCGACCACCAGCGACCCCGGCGCCACCACCGCGCTGTCGAGGGGGGCCACCGCCGCCCAGCCGCCGAACGCCCCGAAGGCGAGGGCGAGGACGGCGAGCCCGCCGAGGACGAAGCCACGCGGATCGGTGGGCGCCGGCCGGTGCAGGCCCCCCCCCTCGAGCGGTGCGGCGTCGGACTGGCGCAGCCGGGCGAGGGCCTCGCGGCGCCGGGTCTGGGGCGTGGTCATCGGGTCGCCCTCAGCCGGTGGCCGCGGGGCCGGCCGTCGCGGAGCCGGCCGTCGCGGAGCCAGCCGTCGCGAGGGCGGGCCCCGCCGCGGCGCGGAGCAGACGCGGCATCACCTCCGCCCGCGGCCCGTGGAGGGCGACGCCGCCGTCCCGGAGCACGACGAGCGTGTCCATCTGGGTCAGCACGCTGGCGCGGTGGGCGATCACGATCACCGTGCGCCCGTCGTCCTTCGCCTGGCGGATGGCGTCGACGAGCGCCGCCTCCCCGGTCTCGTCGAGGTTGGCGTTCGGCTCGTCGAGCAGGAGGAGGACGGGATCGCCGTAGAGCGCGCGGGCGAGCGCGATGCGCTGCCGCTGGCCGCCGGAGAGCTGGTCGCCCGCCGGGCCCAGCGGCGTGTCGTAGCCCTGGGGCAGGCGGAGGATCATCTCGTGGACGCCCGCCAGCTTGGCCGCGGCCACCACGGCGTCCGCGTCGACGGTTCCGAAGCGGGCGATGTTCTCCGCCACCGTGCCGTCGAACAGCTCGATGTCCTGCGGCAGATAGCCGATGTGGGGCCCGAGGCGCTCGCGCGCCCATTGCTGGAGGTCGGCGCCATCGATCCGCACCCGGCCGGAGGCCGCCGGCCAGACGCCGGCGATCAGCCGGGCCAGCGTCGTCTTGCCCGCGGCACTCGGTCCGACGATGCCGACGTGCTCCCCCGCCGCGAACGAAAGGGTCACGCCGCGCAGGGTCGGCGCGGCGGCGCCTGGGGGGGCGACCGACACCCCTTCGAGCGCGACGTGGCCGCGCGGGGCCGGCAGGGGCATCGGCTCCGGCCGCGGCGGCAGGGCGGTGAGGAGGTCGTCGAGCCGCCGCCACGCGAGCCGCGCGGCCACGAAGCCGGACCAGGTGCCGACGAGATGCTCGATCGGCGCCAGCGCCTTCGAACCGAGGATGGAGCCGGCGATGATCAGGCCGGCGCTGATGTGCCCCTCGATCGTGAGAAGCGCGCCCGCGCCGAGCAGCGCCGTCTGGATCAGGAGGCGGACCAGCTTGGTCGCCGCGGTGAGCGCCGCCGCCCGGTCGCTGGCCCCCGCCTGCACGGCCAGCGCGCGCTCGGCCCGAGCCGCCCAGCGGCCGCGGACGGCCGGCAGCATGCCCATGGCCTCGATCGCCTCGACGTTGCGCAGGCTGGTCTCGGCGAAGCCCAGACCCGCGCTCGCCTCCCGCCCCGCCTCCTCCAGCCGGCGACGGGTGCCGAGCTCGTTCACGAGGGCGATGGCGACGAGGACCACGCCGCCGGCCAGCACGATCCAGCCCAGCATGGGATGGATCAGGAACATCACGACGCCCATCAGCGGCGCCCAGGGCAGGTCGAACACGGCATAGGCCGCGGGGCCGCCCATGAACTGGCGGAGCTGGGCGAGATCGGCCAGCGGCTGGGACCGGAGTCCCCGGGGAAGGCGCAGCTGGCGCTCGTGGACCGCGTCGAAGACGCGGGTGCGCAACGACCCCTCGATCCGCGCCGCCACCCGCACCATGATGCCGGCGCGGACCCAGTCGAGGAGCGCCATGAACCCGAGCAGGCCGACGACCACCACCGTGAGCATCAGGAGCGTCGCCTCGCTCCGGCTTTGAAGCACCCGGTCGTAGACCTG
>JBIJED010000457.1:0-3398 GCA_044343785.1 Azospirillales bacterium
CAATCCACGAGGCTTTCGACCACCGCACCCGCCGCCAGCACCTGCGCGTCCGATCGGGGCGGTCCCAGGATCTGGAGGCCCACCGGCAGGCCGGCCCGGGTGAAGCCGCAGGGGACCGACAGGACCGGGCAGCCGGCCAGCGTCGTCGCCCAGCACTGGTGGAACCACGCCGGCGGCCCCTCGCGCAGCCAGCCGTCCACCTCCGTCGCCGCCGGGCCGCGCCGGGCAAGGCCGAAGGCGGCGACGCCCAGCGTGGGCGTGACCAGAAGTTCGTGCGTGTCGAGAAAGTCGGCCAGCGCGTTGAAATGGTCCGCCCGCCAGCGTTCGGCCCACAGCAGGTCGTCGAACGAATAGCCCTTGGCCGCGTCGGCGAGGTCCGACAGGTGCGGCTCCAGCTTCTCCCGGTTGCGCTCCACGAACTCGCCGCGCTGGGTGAGGAAGGTGAAGGCGACGATGATCCGGTAGGCGCGCTCCACCCCCGCATAGCCCGGGCGACAGACCTCCACCCGCGTGCCCGCCCGCTCCAGCTTCAGCACAGCGCCCTGCACGATCTCCGCCACCTCCGGGTCGACGCCGCCGAGGCCCAGGTCGGGCGAGAAGGCGATGCGGAAGGGCACGCGCGCCCGGTCGACCGCCGCCTGATAGGAGACGGCGGGCTCGGGCACGGTCAGCGGGTCGGCGGGCCAGAGCCCGGCCATCGCGTCGAGGAAGAGCGCCGCGTCGCCCACGGTGCGGGCCATCGGCCCCTCCACCGCCAGCGGGTTGAACATGCGCCGGTGCGGCGCGCGCGGCACCACGCCGGGGCTGGGGCGGAAGCCGACGACGCCCGAGAAGGCGGCCGGGATGCGCAGCGAGCCGCCGATGTCGGTCCCGTGCGCCAGCCACACCTGCCCCGAGGCGAGCGCCGCCGACGCCCCGCCCGACGAGCCGCCCGGCGTGCGCGACAGATCGTAGGGGTTGCGGGTGGGGCCGAAGAGGCGGTTGTCGGTCACCGGCAGCATGCCGAGTTCGGGCGTGTTCGACTTCGCCACCACCACCGCCCCCCGGCCCTCCAGCCGGCGCACGACCGGGTCGCTCTGCTTGGCCTCGTTGTCGGCGAAGAGCGGGCTGCCGTAGGTGGTGACGACGCCGGCCAAATCGTCGATGTCCTTGATGGCGATCGGCAGGCCGGCGAGGAAGCCGGGGTGGCCGCCGTCGGGCCCGCCCGTCGCGTCGATCCGCGCGGCCGCCTCGCGCGCGCGGCCGAAGCAGCGGACCGGAAGCGCGTTGACCCGCCCGTCCACCGCGCCGATCCGCGCGATCGACGCCTCCAGCATCTCCAGCGGGGACACCGCGCGGCGGCGCAGCAGCGACACCGCCTCGCGGGCGGTCAGACGGGTCAGTTCGGCGAGCGACGTCACGGGCCGGCACCTCCGGATCGGGAGGCTGGAGCATGGACCGGCCACGGCGCGGGGTCCAGACGTCACCGCCCCCCTCGTCACCGGCTTGTCTTGTCGCACCGACGCCGCACCTCCTAGAGTGCGACGGTTCGGACGAAGCGGGGGGAGGCGGGATGCGACGGCTGGCGGGAACGACGGTGCGCGCGGCGGCGATGCTGGCGCTTCTCCTGTGCGCCCCGGCGACCCGTGCGCAGATGCCCGACCCCGAGCCCGGCGTCACCGTCACCCACGCCCTGTCGGAGTTCGGCGAGCCCGCCTATCCGCCCGGCTTCCCCCACTGGCGCTATGCCGACCCCGAGGCGCCCAGGGGCGGGACGATCGCGCTCGGCGCGTTCGGGAGCTTCGACACGCTGAACACGCTGGTCGAGCGCGCGACCTGGCCGCTCGGCATCGGCCTCCTCTACGACAGCCTGATGACCGGCAACGGCGACGAGCTGGCGACCGTCTACGCCAACCTCGCCGAATGGGCGCGCTTTCCCGACGACCGGAGCTGGATCGAGTTCGGCATCCGCGAAGGTGCCCGCTTCCACGACGGGACGCCCGTCACCGCCCACGACGTGAAGTTCTATTTCGACACGGTGAAGGCGCAGGGCCGCGTCTTCCTCAAGAGCTTCTACGAGGATCTGGAGAGCGCCGAGGTGACGGCCGAGCGCCGCATCCGCTTCGACGTGCGCACCCGCAACCAGATGAAGCCGCTGGTCACCGCCGGCGGGCTGATCGCGCTGCCGCGCCACTGGTGGGCCGGCCGCGACCCCTCGCGCGCGACGCTGGAGCCGCCGTTGGGCTCCGGCCCCTACCGGGTGAAGACGGTCGACGCCGGCCGGTCGATCACCTACGAGCGGGTGCGCGACTGGTGGGCGCGCGACCTGAACGTCGCGCGCGGCCTGCACAATTTCGACGAGATCCGCTACGATTATTTCCGCGACGACACGGTCCTGTTCGAGGCCTTCCTCGCCGGGCGGCTGGACTTCCGGGGCGAGAACCGGGCCCAGCGCTGGGTTCAGGGCTACGACACGCCGGACGTCCGCGCCGGCCGCATCGTGCGGGCCGAGGTGCCGAGCCAGAGCCCGCGGGGCGCCTACGGGCTGATGATGAACACCCGCCGGGCGCCGTTCGCCGACATCCGCGCGCGGCAGGCGCTCGAGATCCTCTACGATTTCGAGAGCGTGCAGCGCACGCTGCTGTTCGGCCAGTATCAGCGGCTGAAGAGCTGGTTCCCCCTGCCGCCGGAGTATTCGGCCTCGGGCCTGCCGACGCCGGCCGAACTGGCGATCCTGGAGCCGTTCCGGGACCGGCTTCGGCCGGAGGTGCTGACCCAGCCGTTCGAGCCGCCGAAGACCGACGGCACCGGCCAGCTCCGCAACCAGACGCGCGAGGCGCTGCGCCTGTTCGGCGAGGCCGGGTGGACCGTGCGCAACAACCAGCTGGTGAACGCGCGCGGCGAGCGGTTCCGGACCGAGATCCTGCTGCGCGACCAGTCGGTGGTGCGGATCGTGGAACCCTACGTGCAGGCGCTCCAGCGGATCGGCATCGACGCGAGCGTGCGGGTGGTCGACACGGCGCAATACCAGAACCGGACCGACGACTACGATTTCGACATGGTGGTCGTGGGGTTCAACTTCTTCGCGCCGCCGTCGACGGAGATGCGCTCCTACTTCACGGCCGACAGCGCGGAGAAGCCCTACGGCGGGAACTACGCCGGCATCCGCGATCCCGTCGTGGACGCGCTGGTCGAGCGGATCGTGAAGCGCGAGAGCCTGGAGGATCTGCAGGCCACCACCCGCGCGCTCGACCGGGTGCTGCTGTGGGGCCGCTACGTGATCCATTTCTGGTACCAGGACAAGGCGTGGATCGCCCACTGGAACCGGTTCGGCCGGCCGGAGACGGCGTCGCGCTTCGGGGTGGGCGACTTCCCGACGACGTGGTGGATCGACCCGGCGAAGCAGGCCGCGCCGGGAC
>JBIJED010000459.1:0-3393 GCA_044343785.1 Azospirillales bacterium
ATCCGCCGTGCATCAGCCGCCGAACAGGTCGGCGAAGCGGCGCTTGTTCGCCTCGTCGTCGGCCAGCGCCTTGGCGTCGTCCAGCGGCAGGATCTTCAGCTGGCTCGGCCGCGGCATTCCCTCCGGCGGTGCCACGTCCGGGTGACCCGGCATGTAGCCCTGCCGCACCGCCAGCTCCTGCCCCTCGCGGGACAGCAGGAAGGAGACGAAGGCCTTCGCTGCGTCCGGGTTGCGGGCGGTGCGCAGGATGGCGACCGGCTCGGTGATGACCGAGACGCCCTCGCTCGGATAGACGAAGTCGATCGGCACGCCCTTGCGCTTCTCGCGGATCGCCCAGAAGTCGACGAGCACGCCGTAGAGCTTCTCGCCGCCCGAGACGGCGGTGACCACGCCCCCGTTGCCGCGGACCGCGATGGCGCCGTTGCGCTGCGCCTGCTCGTACCAGCCGACGCCGAGCGGCGACTGCAGGACGGCGGCCATGTGGATCGCCGCGGCCCCGGAATAGAGCGGGCTCGCCATCGTGAGCTGGTTGCGCGCCTCGGGCTTCACGAGGTCGGCCCAGCCCTGCGGCTTCATCGTCGCGCGGGTGCTGAACACGATCCCGTTCGAGATCAGCTTGGTCCCGAAGTAGGTGCGGTCGGCGTCGACGAACCCGTCCGGAAAGCCGGCGACCGGCGCCTCGGGGAAGCGCATGAGGTGGTTGTCGCGCTTCAGCGACTGCATCGCCACCGCGTCCGCGATCAGCAGCACGTCGGCCTGGGGTGCGCCGCCCTGGATCTCGGCCCTGAGGCGGTTGATGACCTCGGTCGTGCCGCCGCGGGTCCACTGAACCTCGACGCCGGGGTGCTTCTGGCGGAACGCGTCGACCGTCTGCTGGGCGTCCGTGTCGGGCTGGGAGGTGTAGAGGACGAGGCGGCCGCCCGGCGTCTGCGCGAGCGCCGGGGCGGCGATCAGGGCGATCGCCCCGGCGATCGCCGCGATGCGGCGGATGGACGTGGTCATCACCGTCTCCGGTCTGGGGTGGGGGACGCCGGCGGTCCGGCGGGTGCGCGGACCTTGGCGGCGGTCGATGACAGAACGACGGAAGTCATATTGCAGATCGATGACGATGCAAGCCCTCGTCCATGCCCCGGCCTCGATCGAGGCCATGCGCAATGCGGGGTCTTCTGCCGGACGACGGCACCTTTCGCCGCGGAGCGACCGGTCGCGCACGCCGATCCGTCATCGAAACGTAACGTTTCCGTCATCGTCGGCGTGCTCGTCAGGGCGAGCCCGTCCGGGCACGGGCGCTCCCGTGCGCCTCCGCCGCGCGGGCCTCCGCCACGCGTGAGGGTCACAAGGCCGTGGCCCTCCAGCCCGGCCCGCATTAACGTCGGGGGTAAGCCGCCGCGCGGAGATCGCGACCCCCTTGAGCCAGCCGTCCGCCTCAACCCCCGAACCGGTGCGCCGGTCGCTGCGGCTCTCGAACCTGGGGCTGGCGGCGCGGCTGCGGGCCTACCTGCTGACGGGCATCCTCGTCACCGCACCGATCTCGATCACGATCTACATCGCCTGGGCGCTGATCGCGGCCGTGGACGACACGGTCTCCCGCCTTCTGCCCACGGCCTACAACCCCGGTACCTATCTGCCGCTCTGGGTGCCGGGCATCGGCGTGCTGCTCGTGGCCCTCGTGCTGATCCTGATCGGCTGGTTCGCCGCCGGCTACGTCGGGCGGCTCTTCGTCCGGCTGGGGGAGGCGGCGCTCGCCCGGGTGCCCGTGGTCCGCAGCCTCTACAGCGCCACCAAGCAGATCCTCGAGACCGTCTTCGCCAACCAGTCGCAGGCGTTCCGCGAGGTGGCGCTCCTCGAATATCCGAGGCGCGGCATCTGGACCGTGGGATTCGTCACCGGCGCGCCGCCGGCGGAGATGGTCGCGCGGACCGGCGAGGATCTGGTCGTCGTGTTCGTGCCGACGGCGCCGAACCCGACCGGGGGCTTCGTCCTCTTCGTCCCTCGCGGGGACCTCCAGATCCTCTCCATGTCGGTGGAGGAGGGGATCAAGATGGTCGTCTCGGGTGGCCTCGTGACGCCGCCGGCCCGCCCTGTCGAGGCGGCGGCCCCTGCGGTGCCGGAGCCGGCCCACCTTCAGCCCGAGCGCAGGTAGCGCACCGCCGCGTCGCGCTCGAACAGATAGAGCAGCACGCGCAGCGCCTTTCCGCGCGGGTCCGCGAGGTCGGGATCGCGGGCGAGGACGAGCCGCGCGTCGTCCCGCGCCGTCGCCAGCAGGTCGCCGTGGACCGCGAGGTCGGCGAGGCGGAAGGCCGGCAGGCCCGACTGGCGGGTTCCCAGCACCTCGCCGGCACCGCGCAGCTTCAGATCCTCTTCGGCGATGCGAAAGCCGTCCTCCGTCTCGCGCAGGATGGCGAGGCGCGCCCGCGCCGTCTCGCCGAGCGGCGGCTCGAACACCAGAAGGCAGCTCGACGGCCGGTCGCCGCGCCCGACCCGGCCGCGGAGCTGGTGGAGCTGGGCGAGGCCGAAGCGCTCGGCGTGCTCCACCACCATCACCGTCGCGGCCGGCACGTTCACGCCCACCTCGATCACGGTCGTCGCCACCAGCACGTCGAGGTCGCCGGCCGCGAAGGCGGCCATCACCGCGTCCTTGTCCGCCCCCTTCATCCTGCCGTGGACGAGGCCGACGCGGGACCCAAGGCGTTCCTTCAAATGCGCGTGGCGCTCGGTCGCGGCGGCGAGGTCCACCTGCTCGCTCTCGTCCACCAGCGGGCAGACCCAATAGACCCGCTCCCCCTCCCGCACCTTCCGGGCGACGGCCTCGACCACCTCCCCGAGCCGCTCGGACGAGATCGTGACCGTCTGGACCGGGCGGCGCCCGGGCGGCTTCTCGTTGAGGCGACTGACGTCCATGTCGCCGTAGGCGGTCAGCGTCAGGGTCCGCGGAATGGGCGTGGCGGTCATGACCAGCACGTCCACCGCGCGCCCCTTGCCCGACAGCTGGAGGCGCTGATGGACGCCGAACTTGTGCTGTTCGTCGACGACGGCGAGCGCGAGGTCGGCGAAGGCGACCTCCTCCTGGAAGAGGGCGTGGGTGCCGATCACCATCGGCAGCGTTCCGGCGGCGAGGCGGTCCAGCACCGCCGCCCGCGCCTTGCCCTTCTCGCGGCCCGTCAGCACCGCGACCTCGATCCCGGCGGCGTCGGCCAGCGGCTGGATCGTCTCCAGATGCTGGCGGGCGAGGATTTCGGTGGGCGCCATGAGTGCTGCCTGGTGCCCGGCCTCGACCGCGTTGAGCATGGCGAGCAGCGCCACCACCGTCTTGCCGCTGCCCACGTCCCCCTGGAGGAGGCGGAGCATGCGCGACTCGGACGCCTGGTCGGCGCGGATCTCCTCGAGCGCCCA
>JBIJED010000461.1:0-3382 GCA_044343785.1 Azospirillales bacterium
GTGGGTTGACGAACGTATCGCCGATATCCGAGCGTTGCGTTAAGGTAGGGCAATGCACTACGTTCTTCCCGAGATCGGCTTCGACGTCCGCAAAAGCGAGCGCAACGAGGCGGAGCGGGGGTTCGGGTTCTTGTTCGCCGCCCGGATCTTCCTGGGGCGGACGGTGGAGGCCCTCGACCTGCGCCGGGATTACGGCGAGGAGCGCGTCTTGGCGTTCGGGCAGATCGAGGGGCGTATGTACGCGGTCGTCTACACGTGGCGGACGGCAGAGGACGGCATGCCCATGCGTTGGATAATCTCCGCCCGGCGGGCGAACGAGCGCGAGCGCCGGAATCTCGCCGGCCGGTTCGATTGACAGTACGGACGTGTACCCGGGCGCCGTCGCCCGGGCCTCTTCGAAGGTCGCATCCCATGCCCCGCTTCACGATGGACGATGTGGCGAAGGCCCAGCCGACCAACCAAGCGCTGATCGACGCCACAACCGACGACGACATCGCCCGACAGATCGCCGAGGATCCCGACACCGCGCCGGACGCGTCGGACCGTCCAGACGACGCCTTCGTGGTGGTCGATCCCGGGACGGACACCCGAGCGATCCGCGCACGGCTTGCCCTGTCGCAGGAAGCGTTCGCCGCCCGGTTCGGACTGAGCGTCTGGACGGTGCGCGACTGGGAACAGAGACGCCGCGCCCCCGACGGCCCCGCCCGCGTCCTGCTGAAGGTGATCGCCGCGAACCCCGATCTGGTGGCCCAGGTCGTCGCGGACCGCTGAGCGGGCATATCCCTTCGGATTTTCGACGTTCGATTGTACCCTGCTCCGCAAACCCTTCCGTCGCGGGCCGCCCATGGACGACGACGCCTTTCCCACACCGCGGGTGCGGCCGGCATCGTCGGTCCAGCTCGCCCTGCCCATCCCGGCACCGCCGGCGCTGGCGGACGAGCCGCTGGTGCCGGCGCGGATGGTGAACGAGTGGGTCTATTGCCCACGGTTGGCCTATCTGGAATGGGTCGACGGGCAGTGGGCCGACAGCGCCGACACCGAGGACGGACGCCGTGTCCATGCCCGGGTCGACGGCGCCCGCCCGGCGCTCCCGCCGCCCGAGGCCGCGGAGGAGCGGCCTTTCCGCACCCGATCCGTCGAGCTGGCGTCCGAGCGGCTGGGCCTCGTCGCCAAGATGGACCTGGTCGAGGCGACGGACGGCATCGTCTCGCCGGTCGACTACAAGCGCGGCAAGCGCCCCCACGTCGACGCCGGCGCCCACGAGCCCGAGCGGGTGCAGCTCTGCGCCCAGGCGCTGGTGCTGGAGGACGCGGGCTACACGGTGGGCGACGGGTTCCTGTGGTTCGCCGAGAGCCGGGAGCGCGTGCCCGTCCGCTTCGACGAGGCGCTGCGCGCCCGCACGCTGGAGGCGATCGCCGGTCTGCGGCTGGCCGCGTCGGCGAGGCGCATCCCGCCACCGCTCGAGAACAGCCGCAAGTGCGTGCGCTGTTCGCTGCTGCCCATCTGCCTGCCCGACGAGGTGAACCTGTTCCGCACCGGCGCCGTGCCCCGCACCCCGCCGCCCGAGGCCGACGCCGCCCTGCCGCTCTACGTCCAGCAGCCGGGGGCCCGCATCGGCAAGGAGGGCGAGGTGCTGGTGATCACCGCCGAGGGGGAGCCCGAGCGCAAGGTGCCGATCGGCGAGGTGTCGGACCTGATCCTCGCCGGCCCCGTCTCGCTCTCCACCCCGGCGCTGCACGCGCTCGCCCGGGCGGAGGTGCCGGTGGCGTGGATGAGTTCCGGCTTCTGGTTCCTGGCGTCGACCGGCGGGCGGGGGCCGCGGGGGGCCGCCGCCCGCACGGCCCAGTTCGCGCTGCGCGCCGATCCCGCCCGCCGCCTCGCCTTCGCGCGGGAGCTGGTGGCCGCCAAGCTGCGCAACCAGCGCACCATCCTGCGCCGCAACTGGCGCGACCGGGCCGCGGCCGATCCGGACGCCGGGGCCGAGGGGACGGAGGCGCCGCCCGAAACGGGGACCGAAACGGGGACCGACACGGGGTCCGACCCCGTCCGCGACGCGACGCTCGACCGGCTGCGCCATCTGGTCGAGCGCGCGGCCCACGCGCCCGACGCCGCCCACCTCCTCGGCGTGGAGGGCGAGGGCGCGGCCCTCTACTTCCGCGCCTTGCCCCGGCTGATGACCGACAAGGCGGCGGCGCTGCCGGCCTTCGCGTTCGATCGGCGCACCCGCCGGCCGCCGGCCGACCCGGTGAACGCGTGCCTGTCGCTGGCCTATGCGCTGCTCACGCGGGTCGTGACCACCTCGCTGGAGATCGCGGGCCTCGACCCCTGGGCGGGGCTCTACCACGTCGACCGTCCGGGGCGCCCGGCGCTCGCGCTCGACATGATGGAGCCGTTGCGCCCCATCCTTGCCGACAGCGCGGTGCTGATGGCGATCAACAACGGCGAGGTGGGGCCCGGCGACTTCGTCACCCTCGGCCCCGGCTGCAACCTCACGCCGGGCGGGCGGCGCGCGCTGATCAAGGCGTTCGAGCGGCGCCTGGATCAGGAGGCGACGCACCCGACGTTCGGCTATCGCATCTCGATGCGCCGCATGCTGCACGTGCAGGCCCGCCTGCTGGCGCGGCACCTGGCGGGGGAGATCCCGGCCATGCCGCACTATTGCCCGCGCTGAACGACCGGAGGGCGGGGGAATGGCGGCGAACGAGCGGCTCTACATCGTCACCTACGACATCGCCGACCCCAAGCGGTGGCGAAGGGTGTTCAAGGTGATGCAGGCCCACGGCGACTGGGTCCAGCTCTCGGTCTTCCAGTGCCGCCTCACGGCACGGCGCCGGGCCTCGCTGGGGCACCGGCTCGACCGGGAGATCAAGCCGTCGGAGGACCACGTGCTGATCTTCGACGTTGGCCCTGCGGACGCGGTGGAGCTGCGCATCGAGACGCTGGGCAAGCCCTTCACGTTGAAGACGCGAGAGGTCGTGGTCGTGTGACGCGCGATGCGGCACGATCGGGTGCGCACCGGACCCTGCCGCCCGGAGGCGCGAGGGCTCCGACACGCGGGAAAACGCGGGGAGCGCTCGCGGGAACGCAAGGGCTTGTTCCCGTTGAGGATCTTTGACATCGTGATGACGTTCGGTGGCGGGCGCGGGGCGGTGCGTCGCCGCCGGATGCGGAGCGCTCGAAACCGGGGCCGATTTCCGGGTGCGGGCAACGGGTTCGGAGAGGGGCGCTATCCCGGGCGGAAACGCCCGGGCCTCATTGAAGCTTCGCCGGCACGCGCTCTCCCGTGGCCGGGTCGACGATCTATCCCGGGCGGAAACGCCCGGGCCTCATTGAAGCACGAAGATCCGCCGCGGCCGGCGCCAGCGGAGCGGCACGCCCTATC
>JBIJED010000462.1:0-3379 GCA_044343785.1 Azospirillales bacterium
GCCGTCGATGACCTTCCGGTACGGGCTCTCGATGAAACCGTACTGGTTCACCCGGGCATAGGTGGCGAGCGAGTTGATCAGGCCGATGTTCGGGCCTTCCGGCGTCTCGATCGGGCAGATCCGGCCATAGTGCGTCGTGTGCACGTCGCGGACCTCGAAGCCCGCCCGCTCGCGCGTCAGGCCGCCGGGGCCGAGCGCCGAAAGGCGGCGCTTGTGCGTGATCTCCGACAGCGGGTTCGTCTGGTCCATGAACTGGGACAGCTGCGAGGAACCGAAGAACTCACGCACCGCGGCCGCCGCCGGCTTCGCGTTGATGAGGTCGTGCGGCATCACCGTATCGATGTCGACCGACGACATGCGCTCGCGGATCGCCCGCTCCATGCGCAGCAGGCCGACGCGGTACTGGTTCTCCATCAGCTCGCCGACCGAGCGGACGCGGCGGTTGCCGAGGTGGTCGATGTCGTCGACCTCGCCACGGCCGTCCTTCAGCTCCAGCAGCACCTTCAGGATGAGGAGGACGTCCTCCTTGCGCAGGATGCGCACCTGGTCGTCGGTCTGGATGTTCAGGCGCGCGTTCATCTTCACGCGGCCGACGGCCGAGAGGTCGTAGCGTTCCAGATCGAAGAACAGGCCCTTGAAGAGGGCCTCGGCCGACTCAAGGGTCGGCGGCTCGCCCGGGCGCATGACCCGGTAGATGTCGATGAGCGCGTCCTCGCGGCTGGCGTTGCGGTCGGCCGCCATCGTGTTGCGCAGGTAGGCACCGACGTTGATGTGGTCGATCGCCAGCACCGGGAGCTGCCGGAAGCCGGCCTTGACCAGCTTGTCGAGCATGCCCTGGGTGATCTCGTCGCCGGCCTCGAAGAGAACCTCGCCGTTGTCCTCGTTGATGACGTCGACCGCGAGATAGCGGCCGATCAGATCCTGGTCGGGGACCAGCTGCTCCCTCAGCCCCTGGTCGACGAGCTTGCGGGCGAGGCGCGGGGTGATCTTGGTGCCCGCCTCGGCGACGACCGCGCCGGTCGCCGCGTCGATCAGGTCGCTGGTGATCTTCACGCCCTTCAGGCGATCGGCGTCGAAATGGGTCATCCAGCCCTTGTCCGACCGGTCGTAGGTCACGACGCCGTAGAAGGTGGAGAGGATCTCCTCCTTCGACATGCCCTGCGCCTCGTAGGGCTGCAGCTGCTTGCCGTCGGCGGCGCGGGCGGCCCGCAGATCCTCCGTCTCCTTGGCGTCGAGCGCGTAGAGCAACGTCGTCGCCGGCAGCTTCCGGCGGCGGTCGATACGCACGTAGAGCAGGTCCTTGGCGTCGAACTCGAAGTCGAGCCAGCTGCCGCGGTAGGGGATGACGCGGGCGGCGAACAGGTACTTGCCCGAGCTGTGGGTCTTGCCCTTGTCGTGGTCGAAGAACACGCCGGGCGACCGGTGCATCTGCGAGACGATGACCCGCTCGGTGCCGTTGATGACGAAGGTGCCGTTGGACGTCATGAGCGGCATGTCGCCCATGTAGACGTCCTGTTCCTTGATGTCGCGGATCGAGCGCAGGCCCGTGTCCTCGTCCACGTCGAACACCGTGAGGCGCAGGGTCACCTTCAGCGGCGCGGCGAAGGTCATGCCGCGCTGCTGGCACTCGTCGACGTCGTACTTCGGCTGCTCGAGTTCGTAGCGCACGAAATCGAGGACGGCGCGCTCGGAGAAGTCCTTGATCGGGAAGACCGACCGGAACACCTCCTGCAGACCGACGTTCTTCCGCCTGTCGTGCAGGACGTCCATCTGGAGGAAGTGATCGTAGGAGCTGCGCTGCACCTCGATGAGGTTCGGCATCCGGATGACCTCCGGAATGCGCCCGAAGCTCATGCGCACACGCTTACGGCCGGTGAACGACTTCGCCATGGATCACCCTTCTGACCTCAGGCCCGAACTCGACGGCCGGGGCGCCGGTCACGTGCGCCCCCGCCGGTCCGCTTCAGAACCATGCGAAGACGGGGTCTCGTCCCGGGCGCACGGGCGCCGGGACGAGACCCCATCTCCTCAAACGGCAAAAACCGCCGTTCGGCGGCGGGCCCTTCCGGGCCGGCCACCGTTCGGCGTGAATATGTCGCGCGTTTCGCTCAGCAAGACGGTCTTACTTAACATCGACCTTCGCGCCAGCCTCTTCAAGCTGCTTCTTGAACTTCGCGGCGTCGTCCTTGGACACGCCCTCCTTGACCGCCTTCGGCGCGGCCTCGACCAGGTCCTTGGCCTCCTTCAGGCCGAGACCGGTGATGGCGCGCACCTCCTTGATCACGTTGATCTTCTTCTCGCCGGCCTCGGCGAGGATCACGGTGAACTCGGTCTGCTCCTCGACCGGGGCGGCGGCGGCGGCCGGGGCGGCGGCGGCGGCGGCGACCGGTGCTGCGGCCGAGACGCCCCACTTCTCCTCGAGCATCTTGGAGAGCTCGGCGGCCTCGATGACGGTCAGGGCCGACAGCTCGTCGACCAGCTTCTGCAGATCAGCCATTTGGATTGCTCCGATTTCGAACGTCTGGATTCAGGTCTGGGTGCGGACGGGAACGGCTCAGGCCGCCTCGTCCTTCTTGGCGTAGGCCGACAGCACGCGCGCGATCTGCCCGCCGGGCGCCTGCAGCACGCCGGCGATCCGCGTCGCGGGCGTGTTGAGGAGGCCGATGAACTGGGCCCGCAGGGTGTCGAGCGACGGCAGGGTCGCGAGCGCCTTGACGCCCTCGGCGTTCAGGACCTGGTTCCCCAGGCCTGCGCCGACGATCTGCAGCTTGTCGTTCGACTTCGCGAAGTCGGCGACGACCTTCGCCGCGGCCACCGGATCGCGCGAGAACGCGATGGCGGTGGGCCCCGTGAAGAGGTCGTCGATGCCTTCGAACTGCGTGCCCTTGAGCGCGATGCGGGCGAGCCGGTTCTTCGTCACTTTGAAGCCGGCGCCCGCAGCCCGCATCTTGCCCCGGAGGTTCGTCACCTCGGCGACCGTCAGACCCAGCTGATGGGTGACGACGACGAGCTGCGTCTCCTGGAGCGTGCGATGGAGCGCTGCGATGGCCGCGGCTTTTTCGGTGCGATCCACGGATCGTCTCCGTACCATCCGGGCCCGATCCGTCGTCGCCGACGCTTCGGGCCCCGTTGCTCACATGGCTCCGTCGGCACCCGCAGGAATGCGGAGGACGGCGGAACCGGCGGACCTGTCCCAGAAGCTCAAGCCGACGATCCCGTCCGGTCCCCCTTGCGGCAGACCGGACGGGCGATGTCCGTTTGACCTCCCGTCTATGCAGGACCATTAAGCCGGGAACCGGCGCCTGCAGTCTCGGACAGGGGCGGACGCCGCCGTTTCCGACGGACGTCCTGACGCCGCAGCCCGGTCGCCCGGGCGGCG
>JBIJED010000027.1:0-11740 GCA_044343785.1 Azospirillales bacterium
GGAGCACGTGGGGCAGGGTGCGTCCGCCGAGGTCCTCGGGCCGGAGGTCGGCGCGGGCCGGAAGCCGTCCCCTCGCGGCGACGGTCGTGTTCCACCAGTCGACGGCCGGCGCGAAGATCGCCGGATCCCCGCCGTCCGGCAGCCGTGCAGGACCCGGAGGCTCGGTCATCGATCCAGAATGGGGCACCCCGCCGGCGGGTCAAGCGCGACCGGGCCCGTCAGGCGGCCGTTCGCACGATCGTGAGGCCGTCGCCGATCGGGACCATGCAGCGTTCGACGCGGCCGTCGGCCCTGCCGACGCCGCCCGGCTTGCCGGACCGGCGGCGGATCGTGTATTGCATGGTGGGTTTCGGGGCGTAGCGCAGTCTGGTAGCGCGCGAGTTTTGGGTACTCGAGGCCCCCGGTTCGAATCCGGGCGCCCCGACCAACCGGTCCGACCGACGAGCAGCGAGAGCGATGCAGGTCCGTATCTACCAGCCAGCCAAGACCGCGATGTCGTCCGGCCGCGCGAAGACGCAGGCGTGGATCCTCGAGTACGAGATCGAGACGCCGCGTCGACCGGAGCCGCTGATGGGCTGGACCAGTTCGGGGGACACGCTGAACCAGGTGAAGCTGTCGTTCCCCACGCGCGAGGACGCGGTCGCGTTCGCCGAGAGGAACGGCTGGGGCTTCAGCGTCCAGGATCCGCACGAACGCCGCGTCCGGCCGCGGAACTACGCCGAGAATTTCCGTCCCGACCGCGTCCGGTGAACGGACATCGGCCGGCGGGCGCCCTTAGCTCAGTCGGATAGAGCACGCGCCTTCTAAGCGCGGGGTCGCAGGTTCGAATCCTGCAGGGCGCGCCAATACGCCCGGTCCCACGGGCCGCGCTTTCGCACCGGATCCGTGGTCCGCGGTGAGCACCTCGTGTAAAACCGCTCCGAAGCGGGAACGGGGGCGGACGCAGTGGCCGGCGGTCGGGTGAGGGGTGAGCGGACGATGGCGACGTCGCGACGGACCGTCCTGGCCGGGGGCGCCGCGGCGCTCGTGAGCGCGCCCGCCTTTCTGCGGGCCCAGCCAGCGCCGGTCCGCATCGGGCTTCTCCATTCCGTGACCGGGGCGCAGGCCGCGGAAGGCTCGCAGGCGCGGGCCGGGGCCCTCCTCGCGATCGAGGAGATCAACGCCGCGGGCGGCATCGCGTCGCTCGGCGGAGCCCGGATCGAGCCGTTGCTCGCCGACGCGCAGAGCCGGGCGGAACTGGCGGCGACCGAGGTCGACAAGCTGGTGGAGGCGGGGGCCGCGGCCATCGTCGGCCCCGCGTCCTCGGGCATCGCCATGTCGACGACCCAGAGCGCAGCCCGCCATGGGGTGCCCCACGTGGTCGACGCGGGCGCGTCCGACCAGATCGTGCAGCGGGGCCTGACCAACACCTTCCGCTTCGCGCCCGGCGCCGCCCGCATCGCGCAGGCGACCGCGGAGATGCTGGCCGCCCTGAACGAGGGCGCAGGGCGGCCGGTGCGGAGCGTGACCTACCTCCACGACGACACGGTCCCGCGGGCCGCCCTCGTCCGCGCCCTCGCCGAGGAGATGCCCCGCCGCGGCTTCGAGGCGGGCGAGGTGGTGGGGATGGCGTCAGGCGCCGCCGATGTCGCGGAGGTGGTCCGGCGTGTCCGTTCCGCCGGCGCGGATCTCGTCGTGTTCAGCTGCGCCGGTGCGGACGCGGTCGCCGTCCTCGCCGCCCTCCACCGGGACCGGGGGGCGGCGAAGGCGCTGGTCTCGGTTCTGGGGCCCCTCACCACGATTCCCCGCCTCCAGCGCGACCATGCCGACGCCGCGCGCCAGCTGATCGAGGCGGGAAACTGGTTCGATCCGCGCCGGCCGCGGTCGGCGAGGCTCGCCGCGGCGGCGGCAGAGCGCCGGATCCCGGTGACGGCGGAGCTGGCGCTGAACCACTCCTGCATGCTGCTGCTGGCCGACGCGATCGCGCGGGCGGGGTCGATCGAGCGGACCCGGCTGGTCGAGGCGCTCGCCGCCAGCACCTTCGACGACCACGTCATGCCCTACGGGCCCACGCGGTTCCAGAACGGCCAGAACCAGGGGGCGCAGCCGGCCCTCGTCCAGCTCCAGCCCGAGGGCGTCGCCGTGATCGGGCCGGCCGGCGTGGCGACCGGCGCGGCCGTCTTCCCGCCGCCGCGCGGTTGACGGACCGCGGCTCTCGCACGGCGGGCGCCGCTGGTGTATCTCCCCACGCGAAGCGCGCCGGCGAGCGCGCGCGCCCACGGGAGCGGACGGACATGATCGATCTCTACAGCGGCAACACCTCGAACGGGGTCCGGGCGACCATCGCGGTGGTCGAATCGGGCCTTCCGTACCGGTTCCACAGGATCGACCTCTCCAAGGGCGAGCAGCGGACGCCGGCGTTCCTGGCCGTCAACCCGAACGGGCAGATTCCGGCGCTCGTCGACGACGACTGCGAGGGCGGGCGCCTGGCGCTGGCCCAGTCGGCCGCGATCCTGATCTACGTCGCCGAGAAGTCCGGAACGCTGCTTCCCCGCGGGGCCGCCGCGAAGGCCGAGGCGATCCAGTGGGTGATGTTCGCGGCCAGCGACCTCGGCCCTGCCTTCAGCGCCGGGATGATGCTCGGCGCCGACAAGGAGGCCAACGCGAGCGCCATCCAGACGATGCGCAACCGCGCGACGGCGCTGTTGGGCCAGCTCGAGACGCGGCTCGCGACCTCCGGCCACCTCGTCGGCGACGCCTTCACCATCGCCGACATCGCCGCCTACGGGAACGCATGGCGGATGCGCGGCGCCGGCGTCGACCTGTCCGGCCTTCCGAACCTGCTGGGATGGATGGCGGGCATCGAGTCGCGCCCCGGCGTCGCCAAGGCGCTCGCCCTCTAGGTGTCGACCGTCGCGGCGGACGCGCGCGCCGTCCGCCAGCCCGGCGACGCGAGCAGGCGATCGAAGCCGAGGCCCACGATGAGGCCGACGAGCATGTCCACCCGGACGCCGTCGGACGACAGGGGCAGCACAAGCCGCCGGAAGGGCGTGTGGTCGTTCCGATCCGCCTGCATGACGCCGGTCGCGTAGGCCGGGCGGGCGTTTCGCACGACGAAGGCGAACCGGGCGCGCATCAGCCGCCCGGCCGTCGTCGGCATGCCCGCACCCACGGGCCGACCCGTCAACTCCAGACCGAACAGGCGCACGACCTCCGTCCCCGCGAGGCGCCAGCGCAGGTCGTCCACCGTCGGTCCCACGTCCACGAGGAACAGGTTGGGAAGGAGGCGGGGGATGTCGGCCGGGTCGATGTCGGCACGCGACGGCATCGCCCGCCCGCCGCGGACCTCGTCCCAATAGCGCCGCAGGGCCGCGATGCGCGGATCGACGCCGTCGTCGGGAGCATCGCCGTGCTGCTGCGGGGCGATCTGCGATGTGAGCGTTCCGACCATCCCGGGTTCCTCCACCGACCACCGGATCGGCTGGGGGAAGGTAATCCGGAACTCCGACCGAATCCCCGGATCGATGGAGGTATTTCGACCACGGACGGATCGAATGGCGTATCTCTTCGGACGGATGCCGCCGTTAACCATGTCTTCAGGTCCGGCGGTGCAATCTCCTCCCCGCAACGTCTCGGCTCCTCCCGGACGTCGGAACTCGGGCCCCCCGGCAACGCCGGCGGGGCCCACTTTCCTTGCGGCGCGAACGCGCTTGCAAACGATCTCCCCAGACATCCTACTGTCGTCCTTCCCTTGCCGGAGCGCGCGCCCGTTGCTCCTCGTCGCCTCCGCGTTCGTCGTCCTCGCCGTCGCCATGCTCGTGCAGGCGGCCCCGCTGCCCCGGGACGTGCGGAACGCGTCGACCGGTTGCGGGACGGCACTGGGGTGCGTCCTGCTGCTGGCCGCCGCCGTCGCCCACGCGGCGGGGCTCCTCGATCCCGATCCCCGCGCCCGGCTCCCCCTCGGGCCCGGCGGATTCGGCGCGAGCCTCCTCTTCGATCCGGTCGCGGCGGTCGGTCTCGCCGTCGTCGGGCTCGGCGGGGCGGCGGCGTCGATCCATGCGATCGGCTACGAGCGGACACGGGGTGCGGGCCACGCCACCGGGCCGGTGCCGACGATGCCGCTCCTGCCGCCCTTCGTGGCGGCGATGGCGCTGGTTCCCCTGGCGGCCGACGTCTTCACCCTGCTGTTCGCGTTCGAGGCGATGTCCGTCGTCTCGTGGATCCTGGTCCTCGCCGGCGGCCGGTCGCAGGACGGCGGGCGGGCGGGGCCCCTCTACCTCGTCACCGCGGCCTTCGGGACGCTCTGCCTCGTCCTGTCCTTCGCGCTGCTGGGCGGGGCGGAGGGGGCGTGGCGCTTCACGACGATGCGCGAGACCGACGTCGGGCCCCTGCGCACCGCGTTCGCCGTCGGTCTCGCGATCCTCGGCGCCGGCTCGAAGGCGGGGCTGTTCCCGCTGCACGTCTGGCTCCCGCTCGCCCATCCCGCCGCCCCCAGCCCGATCTCGGCGCTGATGAGCGGGGTGATGACCAAGATGGCGCTCCTGGTGCTCGTCCGGATCCTGTTCGATCTCGCCGGACAGCCGGCATGGTGGTGGGGCACGGTCCTGACCGTGGTCGGGCTCGCCAGTGGCCTGATGGGCGTCCTCCACGCGCTGATGCAGGACGACCTGAAGCGCCTGCTCGCCTATTCGACGGTGGAGAACGTCGGGCTGATCGCCGTCGGGCTCGGCGTGGCGCTGGTGTTCCAGGCGGCCGGCCTGCCGGCGGTCGCGGTCGTCGCCCTGGCCGGGGCGCTCCTGCACATGATCAACCACGCCCTCTTCAAGACGCTCCTGTTCCTCGCGGCGGGCTCCGTGCTCTCGGTCACCGGCGAGCGGGGGATCGACCGGATGGGCGGGCTGCTGCGCACGATGCCGGTGACGGGGGCCGCGGCGCTGGTCGGCTCCCTCTCGATCGCCGGCCTGCCGCCGCTCAACGGCTTCGCCTCGGAGTGGATGACCTTCCAGGCGGTGCTGAGCGCCGGACGCCTGCCGCAGTGGGAACTGAAGATGATGCTGGCGGCGGCGGCGGCAGGATTGGCGCTGATCGCCGCGCTGTCGGCGGTCTGCTTCGTCCGCGCCTTCGGGATCGCCTTCCTCGGCCGTCCCCGGGGGCGCGAGGCCGCGACCGCGCACGACGCCGACCGGACGATGCGCCTCGGCACCGCACTTCCCGCGGCCGTCTGCGTCCTGTTCGGCCTCCTGCCGATGCTGCCGCTGGCGCTGGTCCATCCCGCCGTCCTCGAACTGCTGCCGGGGGCCGACGTCGGCGACGCGGCGGCGACGGCCCTCTGGCTCCTGGCGCCGGGGGGCGTCCACGGCTATGCGCCCTGGGCCATCGCGTCGATCGGTGCCGCGCTGGGCATCGCGACGTGGCTGGCGCTGCGGCCGGAGGGCGGGGGCGGCGCGCGGCGGGTTCCGGCCTGGGGCTGCGGCCACCCGCCGGTCGGGCCGGTCGCGCAGTACGGCGGGTCCAGCTTCGCCCAGCCGATCCGGCGCGTCTTCGGGACGGTGGCCTTCGCGGCGCGGGAGAGCGTCGACATGCCGGCCCCCGGCGACACGCGGCCGGCCCGGCACGCGGTGCGGATGATCGATCCGGCGTGGGAGGCCGTGATCCGTCCGCTCGCCGCCGCGGTCGGCTGGCTCGCCGACCGGGCGAACGTCCTCCGGTCCCTCACGATCCGGGCCCATCTGGCGATCGGATTCGGTCTGCTCGTCGGGCTCCTCGTCCTCTCGGCGGTGGTGCGGTGACGGCGGTCGTCTTCCAGATCGTCCAGCTCGTGCTGGTGGTCGCCGCGGCCCCGCTCCTGACGGGTGTGGTGCGGCTGGTGAAGGCGCGCCTCAACGGCCGTCGCGGCCCGTCGCCCCTCCAGCCCTACCGCGACCTCGCGCGCCTCCTGCGCAAGGACGTGCGGGTGACCGACACGGCCTCCTGGCTCTTCCAGGCGGCGCCCTACGCGGTCTTCGTGCTCACCTGGCTGGCGGCGTCGCTCGTCCCGACCTTCGCCACCGGCTTCGCCCTGGCGCCCGCCGCCGACCTCATCCTGCTCGTGGGGCTGGTCGGCACGGCACGGGCGGTGCAGGCGCTCGCGGCGCTCGACACCGGTACGGCCTTCGGCGGCATCGGCGCCTCGCGGGAGATGATGATCGCCGCCCTGGCGGAGCCGGCGATGCTGATGGTCGTCCTGTCGCTCGCGATCCTCGTGGGAACGACGGCGGCACCCGCCGTGGTCGAGGCGCTCGCCCAGGGGTCGGTCGGCGTCCGCGTGTCGCTGGCGCTGGCGCTGGTCACCCTCGTGATGGTGGCGCTGGCGGAGACGGGGCGCGTGCCGATCGACAATCCGGCCACGCACCTCGAACTCACCATGGTCCACGAGGCGATGGTGCTGGAGTACGGCGGCCGGCACCTCGCGCTGATCGAACTGGCGGGCATGCTCCGCCTCCTCCTGTTCGTCTCGCTGATCGGGGCGGTCTTCGTGCCGTGGACCCTGCTTCCGCGCGACGGGCCGCCGGCGATGGCGCTCCTCGGGCTCGTGGCCTACGGCGCGAAGCTGCTGGTCGCGGCGGTCCTTCTCGGGCTGTTCGAGACGTCGATCGCCAAGATGCGGGTCTTCCGCGTGGCCGAGTTCCTCGGCGTGGCGTTCCTCGTGGGCGTGATGGCGGCGATCTTCCTCTTCGTCTCGCGGGGGATCGGGCCGTGATCGGCGGCACGCCCGGCCTCGCCTACGACGTCGCGCATCTTCTGGGCGCCGTCGTGCTGCTGCACAGCTTCGCGCTGATCTATCAGCGGCGGATCTTCTCGCTGCTCAACGTCTTCGCCGCACAGGCGCTGTTCCTCGCCGCCGCCGCCGCGTGGCAGGGCCACATCCAGGGGGCG
Source organism: Azospirillales bacterium (assembly GCA_044343785.1). Lineage (GTDB taxonomy): Bacteria > Pseudomonadota > Alphaproteobacteria > Azospirillales > Azospirillaceae > CANGXM01. Next base: position 6,895 of record JBIJED010000027.1, read on the forward strand.
GGGCACCTCTACCTCACCGCGCTGATCACCGCGGTGCTGAAGGGGATCGTGATCCCGGTGGCGCTGCACCGGATCGTCGTGCGCCTGTCCATCCACCGGACCGTCGATCCGGCGATCGGCACCGGTGCGGCGCTCGCGATGGGGATCGGCCTCGTGGGGCTCTCCATCGCCCTCGTGCTTCCGCTCACCGACCGTGCGACCGCGCTGACGCGGGAGGATCTGGCGCTGGCGCTGTCGGTCGTGCTGCTGGGCCTCCTGATGATGATCAGCCGCCGCAACGCCGTCAGCCAGGTGGTCGGCTTCATGTCGATCGAGAACGGGCTGGTGCTGGCGGCCGTGGGCGTCCAGGGGATGCCCTTCGTGGTCGAGATGTCGATCGCCTTCGCGGTGCTGGTCGCCTTCATCATCTTCGGCATCTTCATCTTCCACATCCGGGAGCGCTTCGACAGCCTCGACGTCGCGTATGTGGAGACGTTCCGCGGGGAGGGGCGCTGAGACGTGGAGACGGCGCTCCTCCTCCTCGCCATCCCGCTCGTCGCCGCCGGGATCCAGGGCGTCGTCGGGGTGGGCCGGGCCGGACGCCTGATCAATCTCGGGGCCGGCGCCGGGACGTTCGCGGCGGCGATCGCGCTGGCGGTCGAACGGCCGGCGCTGGGCGGCGGGCTGATCCTCGACGAGCTGAACCTCGTCTTCGTCCTGCTGACGGCGTTCGTCGGGCTGACCACCGCCTGGTACTCGGCCGGCTACGTGGCGGGCGAGGTTGCCGCGGGCCGCATGACCCCGCGGCGGGAGCGGCTCTACCACGCGATGGTCCAGCTGTTCCTGTTCGCGGTGCTGCTGGCCCTTCTCGCCGACAACCTGGGCCTCGTGTGGGTGGCGATCGAGGGGGCCACGCTCGCCACCGTGCTCACGGTCGGCCTCTACCGCACGGCGGCGGCGATCGAGGCGGCGTGGAAGTACTTCATCCTCGCGGGCGTCGGGATCGCGCTGGCCCTCTTCGGCACGATCCTCGTCTACATGGCCGCGACGCCCGTGATGGGCACCGGCTCGGCGGCGATGACGTGGAGCCTGCTGCGCCTCTTCATCGCCGAGGCCGATCCGCAGGTGATGACGCTCGCCTTCGTCTTCGTGCTGGTCGGCTACGGCACCAAGGCCGGGCTCGTCCCCCTGCACGCCTGGCTGCCCGACGCCCACGCGGAGGGGCCGACGCCGCTTTCCGCGGTGCTGTCGGGGCTCCTCCTCAACGTCGCGCTCTATGCGATCCTGCGCTTCCGGGCGCTCGTCGAGGCAGGGGAACCGACGGTGCTGCCGGGGGCCCTGATGATGGCGATGGGCCTCGCGTCGGTGCTGGTCGGCGGGCTGATGCTCCATCGCCGCCGCGACGCCCGACGGTTCTTCGCCTTCAGCTCGGTCGAGCACATGGGGATCGCGGCCTTCGCGCTCGGGTTCGGCGGGCCGCTGGCGACCTTCGCCGGCCTGCTCCACATGGTCCTGCACACCCTCACCAAATCGGCGGTCTTCTTCGCCGTCGGAAGTGCTGCGCAAGCGGCGGGCAGCCAGCGGATCGAGGATCTGACGGGGCTCCTCGTCGGGCGGCCCGCGTTGGGATGGGGGCTTCTCGCGGGCGTGATCGCCATCGCCGGTCTTCCGCCCTTCGGGCTGTTCGCGACGGAGGTGATGATCGTCGCCGCGGCGTTCCCGGCCCTGCCGTGGCTCGTGCCGTTCCTGTGCGCGGGCCTCCTCGTCGCGCTGGGCGCGCTCGTGGTCCGGGTGCAGGGGATGGTGCTCGGTCCCGCCGGACCCGCGTCCGCCGCCGCGCGCGCGCCGGCGTCGCTCGGGCCGATGTGGATCCACCTCGCCCTCGTGCTTCTGGCCGGCGTCTGGCTTCCCGAGCCGGTGCGACTGGTCCTCGAGGCCGCGGCCGACCTGATCGCGGGAGCGCGATGACCGGCCTCGCCCGCCTCCTCGCCGAACGCGGCCCCCCGGTCGCCGGCCACGCGCCCTGGCCCCGCCACGGCGTCGACGAGACCGCGTGGCGCGATCTCGTGGTGGCGCTCGCCGACGCGCCCGCCTTGACGCTGCTGGGCCTCTGGGCCGAGGTCGGCCGCGTCCACGCCGCCCTGCGCGACGAGGAGGACGGGGCCGTCGCCGTCGTCTCGCTGGAGTGCCCGGCCGGACGGTTCCCCTCGCTCGCGGCGGTCCGGCCGTCGGCGATCCGGCTGGAACGGGCGATCCAGGATCTGTTCGGCCTCGTCGCCGAGGGGCTGGACGATCCCCGCCCCTGGCTCGACCACGACCGGTGGGAGCGGCGCCTGCCGATGTCGGCCCATCCCGCGGCCCCGCTGCCCGCGCCGGCGCCCTACGCCTTCCTTCCGGTCGAGGGGGCGGGGCTCCACGAGATCCCGGTCGGCCCGGTCCACGCCGGCATCATCGAGCCGGGCCACTTCCGCTTCACGGCCAACGGCGAGACGGTCGTCCGGCTCGAGGCGCGCCTCGGCTACGTCCACAAGGGGATCGAGGCGCTGATGGCCGGGCGGACGCCGGACGAGGCCGCGCGCCTCGCCGCCCGCGTCTCCGGCGACAGCACGGTGGCCCATTCCCTCGGCTTCGCGATGGCGGTGGAGGCGGCGACGGGGACCGCGCCGCCGCCGCGGGCGTTGCTTCTGCGCGCGCTGATGGCCGAGCTGGAGCGGATCGCCAACCACGTCGGCGACGTGGGCGCGATCTGCAACGACGCGGCGTTCCCCTTCATGCAGTCCCACTGCACGATCCTGCGCGAAGGCGTGCTGGACGCCTGCGACACGGCCTTCGGCCACAGGCTGATGATGGACCGGGTCGTTCCCGGCGGCACGGCCGTCGATCTCTCCGCGCGGGGCGCCGACGCCATCCGCCGCGCGGTGACCCAGCTCGCCTATCGCCTGCCCGATCTCGTCGTCCTCTACGAGGAGACGGGCTCGCTTCAGGACCGTACGGTGGGCACCGGGGTGGTGTCGGCGGCGCTGGCCCACCGTTTCGGCGCCGGCGGCCACGTGGGCCGCGCCTCCGGCCGTGCGGTCGACGCGCGCCGCAGCCCGGGCTACGCGCCCTACGACGCTCTCGACCTCGACGTGCCGACGCTCGTCGAAGGCGACGTCGACGCGCGTGTCCGCGTGCGGCTGCGGGAGATCGGGCAGAGCCTCGACCTGATCCGGCAGATCTTCGACCGGCTGGAGCCGGGCGACGTCCGGGTGCCGGTTCCGGCCCGGGCGGGGGAGGGGATGGCGCTGGTCGAGGCGTTCCGGGGCGAACTGCTGGCCTGGGTCCGCCTCGGCCCGGACGGGCGCGTGCAGCGCGCCCATCACCGCGACGCGTCGTGGTTCCAGTGGCCGCTGCTGGAGGCGGCGATCGAGGGGAACATCGTGGCGGACTTTCCGCTGTGCAACAAATCGTTCAACTGCTCCTACGCCGGGCACGATCTGTGAGGTCGCCCTGATGCTGAGGCTCCTCTTCGAAACGCTGACCAAGGGGCCGCGAACGATCGACGCCCCGGTCCCCGACGCCGCGTCGATCGCCGAACTCGCCGTTCGGGTCGCCGCCGTCGGGCGGGACCGTCTGGGGCGCAGCCTGTCGATCCGCGAGGTCGACGCGGGCTCGTGCAACGGCTGCGAGCTGGAGATCCACGCCCTCGACAACCCCGTCTACGACCTCGAGCGGTTCGGGATCCGCTTCGTCGCCTCGCCCCGCCACGCCGACGTCCTCTTGGTCACCGGGCCGGTGACGACGAACATGCGCGCGGCGCTGCTCGACACCTGGCGTGCGGTGCCCGGTCCCAAATGGCTGGTCGCGGCGGGCGACTGCGCGGCCGGCGCCGGCGTCTTCGCCGGCGGCCACGGGGTCTGCGGCTCGGGTGCGGTGTCGGACCTGCTGCCCGTCGATCTTCACGTCCGCGGCTGTCCCCCGCGGCCGATCGACCTCCTGTCCGGGCTCCTCGCGCTCCTGCAGGTGGCCGACCGGCCCTCGGTCAGCGACGCTGGCTGAGGTTCATCGGCCCGCGAGTTGCCGCGAGGCCCAGATCGTCCGCTGTCCGTCCGGCGTTGTTGCGCAGCGTCCTGTCGGCCCCGCCGGCCAGCAGGACCCGGGCCGCCTCTGCCTGTCCGGACGCAGCGGCGTACATCAGCGCGGTCCAGCCGGCCGGATCGCGCCGATCGACGCCGACCCTCGCTTCTTCCATGAGGATCCTGACCGCCGCGATGCGACCGCTCGCCGCCGCGACCATCAGCGGCGTCCGGCCGTCCTGGAGCGGCCGGTCGAAGTCCCGGCCCGCGCCGAGGACCGCGCGCAGCACGTCCGGCCTGTCGAGGGCCTCGATCAGCGCCTCCGGGGCGATGACGTCGATCGGTCGGGCGAAGTGCGGAAGCGCCGCGCCCGTCGCGGGGGGGGGCAGGGCGGCGGCGTCGACCGAGCCGCCGGAACCGCCCTCGCCCGGCCGCGTCGTCTCCTCCCCCGGCGTGCGCCCGCGCCCGTCGAGCGCCGCCAGCATCTCGCGCAGCGCCGGGTCGTCCGGCTTCGCCTGCAGCGCGCGGATATAGAAGCGGCGGGCGTCGTCGACCTGCCGGCGCGCCTCCGCCTGCCGGGCCCAGCGGACGTAGGTCTCGGCGATCTGCGAGCGCAGGCGTGCGGCGGCCTCGTGACCGGGGACCAGCCCTTCGATCTCGCGCACCGTGTCGAGGGCGTTGTCACCCGCGGGCGTCGTCAGCCGCTTCTGCTCCAGCTGGCGGTCGGCCCGCTGCGCGAGCGCGCGGATCCGTCCTTCGTTCGGATCGGGCTGGGGAGCGGACACGACGGGGGGCGGCGGGACCGGCGGGGG
>JBIJED010000463.1:0-3358 GCA_044343785.1 Azospirillales bacterium
CGAACTCGTACCGGTCCTCCTGTCCCTCTTCCCAGGTGACGAACTGCTCAACACTCCAGGGCTTCGGCACGGCGGTCATCGGCACCCTCCTTCGCGGACGGGATCGTCGGCGACAGTCTACCCGATCGTCACCTTCAGGTCGCCCACGCCCGCCACGTGGCCTTCCAGCACGTCGCCCCTGCCGCAGGCCGCGACACCCTCGGGCGTGCCGGTGAAGATCAGGTCGCCGGGGAACAGCTCCACGAGGCCGGAGAGGTAGGCGATCGTGTCGGGGACGTTCCAGATCAGGTCGGCGATGTCGGAGGTCTGGCGCACCTGCCCGTTCACCTTCAGCCAGATCGCCGCCTTCGTCGGATGGCCGATCTTCGCCGCCGGGACGATGGCCGAACAGGGCGCGGAATGGTCGAAGCCCTTCGCCATGTCCCAGGGCCGGCCCGTCTTCTTCGCCTCGCCCTGGAGGTCGCGGCGGGTCATGTCGAGGCCGACGGCATAGCCGAACACGTGGTCCAGCGCCGAGGCCGCCGGGATGTCCCGCCCGCCCTTCGCGACCGCGACCACCAGCTCGATCTCGTGGTGCATGTCCTTCGTCGCCTGCGGATAGGGCATGACGCCGCCGTTCTGCACGATCGTGTCGGCGGGCTTCATGAAGAAGAACGGCGGCTCGCGGTCGGGATCGTGCCCCATCTCCCGCGCATGGGCGGCGTAGTTGCGCCCGACGCAGTAGATGCGGCGGACCGGGAAGGTCTGGTCGGTCCCCGCGACCGGCAGGGCGGGCTGGGGCCAGATCGGGATGGCGTAGGACATGGGGCGTCGGTCCGTCGATTTTGAACGAATGCCCCTTCGTTCTGCCACCCTGTCGGGCGCGGGGCCAGAGGAGATCGGGCATGAACAACGCCGCCTGAATTCCACACGGCCCCGTCTGGACACCCCGTCCGGGGCATGGTCAGATCCCGCCGCATCGCAGCATCGGGGAGTTCGGGGTCATGCGGGGGATCGGGCGGGCCGTCGTCCTGGGGACGGCGCTGGCGGCGGGGATCGTGTCGGCGGGGATCGTGTCGGCTGGGCCGGCGGCGGCGCAGAAGACGCTGCGCTGGGCGGCGCAGGGCGACGCGGAGACGATGGACCCGCACGGGCGGTTCGAGATCTTCACCCTCGGCCTGCTGGGCGCCGTCTACGAGCCGCTGCTGCGCTTCGACGCCGACATGAAGCTCCAGCCCGGCCTCGCGACGAAATGGGAGCAGGTGGAGCCGCTGCGCTGGCGCTTCACCCTTCGCGCGGGCGTCAAGTTCCACGACGGGGCGGACCTGACCGCCGACGACGTGGTCTTCTCCGTCGTCCGCACCAAGACCGAAGGCACCGGCCTCGCCCACACCCTCGCACCCGTGGCGCGGGCGGAGAAGGTGGACGAGCTGACCGTCGATTTCGTGCTGGCGCGCCCCTATCCGGCGCTGCTGACCACGCTCGCGTTCTGGTACGTGATGGACGAGGGCTGGGCCAGGGCGAACGGGGCGGAGAAGCCGGTCAACCTGCGCGCCAACCAGATCAACCCGGCCCACACCGCCGCCAACGGCACCGGGCCCTATCGTCTGGTCGTCCGCCGCGCGGACCAGGAGACGGTGCTGGAGCGCAATCCCGCGTGGTGGGGCGGGCGGACCGACGTGGAGCGCGTGGTCTTCACCCCCATCGCGTCGGACGCCACGCGGGTGGCCGGTCTCGTCGCCGGGAATCTCGACGTGATCGACCCGCTGCCGATCGCCGACGTGGCGCGCATCCAGGCGTCGGGCCAGTTCAAGGTGGTCCAGCGGCCGGAGAACCGGGTCATCTTCCTCGGCATGGACCAGCACCGGGCGGCACTGCTGGAGAGCGACGTCACCGACCGCAACCCGTTCAAGGACGTGCGGGTCCGCCGCGCCGTCTGGCAGGCGATCGACACCCAGGCGATCCGCGAGCGCACGATGCGCGGGGCGGCGCGGGCGGCGGGCGTGATGATGGGCCCGGACGTCGTGGGCTACGACGCCTCGCTCGACACGCCGCTGCCCCACGATCCCGCGGCGGCCCGCGCGCTGCTGGCCGAGGCCGGCTATCCCAACGGCTTCTCGGTCGTGCTCGACTGCCCCAACGACCGCTACGTCAACGACGAGGAGATCTGCCAGGCGGTGACCGGCATGCTGACCCGCGTCGGCATCCGCACGAACCTGCGCGCGGTCTCCAAGAGCATCTACTTCAACCGCGTCCTGCGGCAGGAGACGAGCTTCTATCTTCTGGGCTGGGCGCCCGGGAACATGGACGCGACCGACATCCTGCGCCCGCTGATGCACACGCGCGGGCCGGGCTCGGGCCTGTTCAACGTGGGCGCGTGGTCGGACCCGCGGGTGGACGAGATCACCGGCCTCGTGGAGCTGGAGACCGACGCGACCCGGCGCAACGCGCTGATCAAGGAGGCCTTTCAACGGCACAAGGACGGCGTCGGCCACGTGCCGCTGCTGTTCAGCTACGTGACGTGGGGGGTGCGCGCGGGCGTCGAGATCGAACAGCGCCCCGACGGCGTCCTCCCGCTCGCCACCGTCCGGATGCCGTGACGCTTCCCCCCTGCCCGACCGAGGCGATCGTCGCCTCGGTCCGCGCCCTCGTCGCCTGCCCCAGCCAGGGCGGGATCGACCCGCCGGACCGGGTGCTCGCCGCGGGCCTCGGCATCGCCCGGTCGGTCGGGCTCGCGGCGGAAGTGATCGACGGCCTCGCCCTCGTCGCGACCGTGCCCGGCGGGCGGCCGGGGCCGACCTGGGTGCTGGACGCCTGCATCGACACCGCCCCCGTGGGCGATCGCAGCGCCTGGGCCGCCGATCCCTTCGCCGGCGAGATGCGCGACGGCTGGCTGATCGGCCGCGGCACGTCGGACAGCAAGATGGGCGTCGCGCTCTTCCTGCATCTGGCCGCGGCGCTGAAGGCGAAGGCCGCCGACCTCGCGGGCACGCTGGTGGTGCTGGCCGACGCGGACGAGCACACCGGGCGCTTCGGCGGGATCAAGGCGTTCCTCGACCGCCGCCCGGTGGTGGCCGGCGTGATGATCGGCTATCCCGAGAACGACGCGGTCTTCGTCGGCGCGCGCGGGTTCTGGCGGGCGACGGTGGACGTGTTCGGCGTGGCGGAGCACTCGGGCTATCCCAATCCCGCCCCGCGCAACGCGGTGGTAAAGGCGGCGCGGCTGATCGACCGGCTCGCCACCCTGCCGCTGCCCGCCCCGCCGCCCGGCGACGATTTCCCGCGCCCGCCCAAGCTCACCGTGACGATGGTGGAGGGCGGGGCCGGCTATGCGATGGTGCCCGACCGGGCGCGGGTCTCCATCGACGTGCGCCTGACC
>JBIJED010000464.1:0-3352 GCA_044343785.1 Azospirillales bacterium
CCGTCCATGACCGCCCCTCGCCTCACCGCCACCGGCGTCGTCGCCGGCTATGCGCCCAACCTGCCGATCGTGCAGGGCGTCTCGGCGACCGTGGCGCCGGGCGAGGTGGTCACCATCGTCGGGCCGAACGGGGCCGGCAAATCCACCTTTCTCAAGGCGCTCGCGGGGCTCACCCGCATCGAGGGCGGCTCGGCCACGCTGGAGGGGCGGGAGATCCTGGGGCGGCCGGCGGACGCGCTGGTGCGCGCGGGCCTCGCCTTCGTGCCGCAGACCGGCAACGTCTTCGCCACCCTCACCATCCACGAGAACCTGATGGTGGGCGCGCACACGATCCGCGGCCCGCTGAAGGAGCGGCTGGAGCGCGCCTACGCGCTCTTCCCGCCGCTGGCGGCCAAGCGGGGCCACAAGGCGCGCACGCTCTCGGGCGGCCAGCGCCAGATGCTCGCCATCGCCCGCGCGCTGATGACCGAACCGGGCGTGATCATGCTGGACGAGCCGACGGCGGGCCTCGCGCCCAAGATCGTGGGGGAGGTGTTCGAGGACCTCCGCCGCCTCGCCGAGGGCGGCATGGCCGTGCTCCTGGTCGAGCAGAACGCCAAGGCGGCGCTGCGCATGTCCGACCGCGGCTACGTCCTGGCGCAGGGGGTGAACCGGTTCGAGGGGCGGGCGTCCGACCTTCTGGCCGATCCCGAGGTGGTCGCGGCCTTCCTCGGCGGGCATGGGGCCGGCGCGCAGGGGGGAGGGAGGCACTGATGCTGGGACAGGCCATCGCCGACGGCGTGCTGACGGGCGCCATCATCGCGCTGGGCGCCATCGGCGTCTCGTTCGGGCTGCAGATCCTGCGGTTCGCGAACTTCGCCCATTCCGAACTCCTGACCTGGGGTGCCTACATCGCCCTCGTGGTCGTCGCCTTCGCAGGTCCCGGCACGCCCACGGGCCCGCTCTCCTTCGGCTGGCAGATGATGGCGGCGATGGCCGTCGCGGCGGTGCTGACGGGCCTGCTCGCCTGGGTGATGGACCAGCTCGTCTTCCGCCGGCTCAGGAACCAGGGCGCGAACCCGCTCAGCCTCGTCTTCGCCGCCTTCGGCGCGGCGCTCGTCATGCGCTACGTGGTGGTGCTGATCTGGGGTCCGGGCACGCACTTCTACACCCGCGAACTCCAGTTCGCGGTGGAGGTGCTGCCCGGCATCCGCATGCTGCCGGACCAGATCTTCGTGCTCGCGCTCACGCTGGCGGTGGTGGTCGCGCTGCACCTGTTCCTCACCCACAGCCGCACCGGCATGGCCATGCGCGCGATGGCGGAGAGCCCGGCGCTCGCCAGGGTCTGCGGCGTGAACGTGGAGGGCGTGACCCGCTGGACGTGGATCCTGTCCGGCGCGCTGGCCGCGGTCGCGGGCACCTTCCTCGGCCTGTCGCCGCAGGTCCATCCCGAGATGGGGTTCAGCCTGCTGCTGTCCCTCTTCGCCGCCGCCATCCTGGGCGGGGCGGGCTCGCTGCCGGGGGCGGTGATCGGCGGGCTGCTCGTCGGGCTGGCCGAGAACGTGTCGGTCCTGTTCGTCGATCCCGGCTACAAGGGCGCCATGCCCTTCCTCCTCCTCCTCGCGGTGCTGTTCGTGCGCCCGCAGGGCCTGTTCGGGGAGAGGCAATGATCGGCCTCGTCTCCTACCTCGTCTTCTTCCTCTGCATCGTGCTCATCCTGGGCGTCGTCACGCTCGGGCTGAACCTGCAGTGGGGCTACACGGGCCTGTTCAACGCCGGCATCGTCGGCTTCTACGCGATCGGCGCCTACACCCACGCCATCGTCACCGCCGCGCCCAAGGCGGGCATGATCGCCAACATGGGCCTGCCGTGGATCGCGGGCATCGTCGCGGCGATGGCGGCGACGGCGTTCGTCGCCTGGATCGTCGGGCTCGCCACCATCCGGCTGCGCGGCGACTATCTGGCGGTCGCCACCTTCGGCATCGCGACCACGATCCAGCTCCTGACCCACAACCTCGAGCCGCTGACCGGCGGCTCGCACGGCTTCTCGGGCATCCCGCGGCCGCTGTTCGACGTGCTGGGCTCGCCCTTCGCCTTCAACCTCTTCTATCTCGGGCTGCTCGCCTGTGTGGTGGCGCTGGTCTACTGGGCGCTGGAGCGGATGGTGCGCTCGCCCTGGGGCCGCGTGCTCCGCGCGATCCGGGAGGACGAGACCGCGGCGGTGGCGCTGGGCAAGAGCGCCACGCGCTTCCGGCTGGAGGCGTTCGTCGTCGGCTCGACGCTGATGGGCCTCGCAGGCGCCCTCTACGTCAGCTTCATCGGTTTCGTCAGCCCGTTCGACTTCGTGCCCATCCTGACCTTCCAGATCTGGGCGATGGTCATCATCGGCGGCAGCGGCAACAACCGCGGCGCCCTGCTGGGCGCGCTGGTGGTCTGGACGATCTGGGCGGCCACGGGCATCGCCGTCACCAAGTTCGTGCCCGTCGCCTACGCGGCGCAGGGCGGGGCGGTGCAGGTGATCCTGATCGGGCTCCTCCTCGTGCTCGCGCTGCTGTTCCGCCCGCGCGGACTGATCGGCGAGGCGGCGCAGGTCTCGCGGCACGCGGAGAAGGGGTGAGGTCGCGCGTTGACAGCCCAGGGCGGGCGCTCGACCATTCGGCAACGACGCAACGGACGGGGAGAACGGGGATGAGTGGTCGCAAGATGCTGGCGGCGCTGGCGGGGGGCGTGGCCCTCACGGCGCTCCTGTCGGTGGGCGGCGCCGGGACGGCGCAGGCGCAGGGCGTGGCCTGCCCGGTGAAGATCGGCGGCATCCTGCCGCTGACCGGCTCGATGGCGCCGATCACCAAGAAGATCGCGGAATCGGCGCAGCTCGCGATCGAGCACATCAACGCCGGCGGCGGCATCAAGGGCTGCCCGGTGCAGCTCGTGCTCCGCGACGACCAGGGCCAGCCGACGGTCGGCGTCGACGCCGCCAAGTACCTCGTCGAGGTCGAGCGCGTGCCCGCCATCACCGGCACCATCTCGTCCGGCGTGACGGGCCCGATCATCGCGTCGGTCACCGCACCGTCGCGCGTGGTGCAGATCAGCTGCTGCTCGACCGCCAGCGCCTTCACGCTGGACGGCCGCAGCCAGGGCTACTTCTTCCGCACGCTCCCGACCTCCAAGACGCAGGCCTTCGCGACCGCGTCCGAGATCGCCAAGCGGGGTCTGAAGAAGACGGCGATCATCTACGTCAACACCGACTTCGGCATCGACATGACGCGCTTCGTGAAGGAAGCGCTGCCGAAGCTGGGCGGCGAGATCGCGGCCGAGGTGGCCTACAACGACAACCAGCCCTCCTACCGCGCCGAGGTGCAGCGCGCGCTGGCGG
>JBIJED010000465.1:0-3351 GCA_044343785.1 Azospirillales bacterium
CGTCGTCAAGGTCGCGGTGAACCAGACCCACGTCGGCTTCGACCACCCCGTCGCCCCGGGCGACGAGGTCGCCTTCTTCCCGCCCGTCACGGGGGGCTGAACGTGGTGGTGCGGGTGCAGGAGGCGGATTTCGATCCGGGCGCGGAGATCGCCGCGGCGACCGCCGGCCGCGAGGACGTGGGCGCCGTCGCCAGCTTCGTCGGCCTCGTCCGCGGGGAGGGCGGGGGACGGCGCATCCGCGCCATGACGCTCGAGCACTATCCCGGGATGACGGAGCGGGAGCTGGAGCGGATCGAGGCCGAGGCCCGCGCGCGCTGGCCGCTCCAGGCGGTCTCGATCGTCCACCGCCACGGCCGGATGGTGCCGGGGGACCGCATCGTGCTGGTCGTCACCGCGTCGGCGCACCGCCGGGCGGCGTTCGACGCCTGCGCCTTCCTGATGGACTGGCTGAAGACGAAGGCGCCGTTCTGGAAGCTGGAGGAGACCGACGACGGCACCGCCGAATGGGTCGCCGCCAAGGCCGAGGACGACGCGGCCACCGACCGCTGGGCCGTCACACGTTGAAGCGGAAGTGGAAGATGTCGCCGTCGGCGACGACGTACTCCTTGCCCTCCGACCGCATCTTCCCCGCGTCCTTCGCCCCCTGCTCGCCGTTCAGCGCGACGAAGTCGTCGTAGGCGATCGTCTCCGCCCGGATGAACCCGCGCTCGAAATCGGTGTGGATGACGCCGGCGGCCTCGGGCGCGCGCCCCCCGCGATGGACCGTCCAGGCCCGCGCCTCCTTCGGCCCGACCGTGAAGAAGGTCAGCAGGTTCAAAAGCGAATAGCCGGCCCGGATCACCTTGTTCAGGCCCGGCTCCTCCAGCCCGATGGCCGAGAGGTACTCGACCTTCTCGTCCGGCCCGAGGGTCGCGAGCTCCGCCTCGATCGCCGCACAGATGACGACCGCCTCGGTACCTTCCGCCTTCGCCCGCGCCGCGACCCGGGCCGTCGCCGCGTTCCCCGTCGCGGCCTCGCCCTCGTCGACGTTGCAGACGTAGAGGACCGGCTTGGTCGTGATCAGCTGGAGCTGGTTCCAGAGCGACCGCTCCTCCGGCGCCACCACGACGGTCCGCGCCGGCCGGCCGGCCCGCAGCGCGTCGAGCGCGCGCTCCATCAGCGCCACCTGCGTCTTCGCCTCCGCGTCGCCGCCCTTGGCCTTCTTCGCCTGGGCGACCACCCGCTTCTCCAGCCCGTCGAGGTCCGCCAGCATCAGCTCGGTCTCGATCGTCTCCGCGTCGCGGATCGGGTCGACCGAGCCCTCGACGTGGGTGATGTCGTCGTTCTCGAAGCAGCGCAGCACGTGGATGACCGCATCGGTCTCGCGGATGTGCCCGAGGAACTGGTTGCCCAGCCCCTCGCCCCGCGAAGCACCCCGGACGAGGCCCGCGATGTCGACGAAGCCCAGCTGGGTCGGTACGATCTTGGCCGACTTCCCGATGGCGGCGATCCGGTCGAGGCGGGGGTCGGGCACGCCCACCCGGCCGACGTTCGGCTCGATCGTGCAGAAGGGATAGTTCGCCGCCTCCGCCGCCTGGGTGGAGGTGAGCGCGTTGAAGAGGGTCGACTTGCCGACGTTCGGCAGGCCGACGATGCCGCAGTTGAAGCCCATGGGGCGGGGCCTTCGGTTCGTTCGGGACGGGGGCTCAGATGGTGCGCGTGATACGACGCCGCCACCGCCCTTCCGAAACGAATTCTCGCGTGGGGACCCATGCAGACCGCCGAAGCGTCGCGCGCCGACGCGACGCCCACCGCATCGATCGTCATCCGACCGATCGAGCCGGCCGACGTGCCGGACCTCCTCGACCTGATGCGCGCGCTCGCCCGCTGGCACGGCAAGCCGGAGGCGGTGACGGTCACCGACGTCGACCTGCTGCGCGACGGGTTCGGGGAGCGGCCGCTCTTCCACGCCTGGATCGCCCGCGACAGGGCCGGCCGGCCGCTCGGCTACGTTCAGGCGTCACCGTCCTACACCAGCTGGTCCGGCCGCCGCCTCGCCCACGTCAACAACCTGCACGTGGCCGAGGGGGCGCGCGGCGGCGGCCTCGGGCGCCGGCTCCTCGCGACGGCGGCCCGGTGGGCGCAGGCGCAGGGGATGGCCGGCCTCCATCTCGGCGTCGTCGGCTTCAACCCCTCCGCCGCCTTCTACGAACGGCTCGGCATGAAGCGCGCGGGCGACCGCCGCTACTGGGTGGACGAGGCGGGGCTCGCCATGCTGGCGGACCCCGCCCCGGCCGGCTGACGCGGCGTCAGCCGTCGATCCGCGCCGCGATCGGCCGGTCGGCCGGTCGGCGGCAACGATCTCCTGATCGCCGCGCACGCCCTGTCGGCGGACCTCACCCTCGTCGCCGACGATCTGCGCAAGTTCGAGCGGGTCGACGGGCTCAGGGTGGAGAACTGGCTGCGCGACACACCGTGAGGCGGCTCACCCCACCGGCCCCGTCTTCAGCGCCACGTCGTTGAGGAAGCGCGCGGCGTCGCCGGCCAGCAGCGTCGGCAGGGCGTCGGCGATCGCGTCGACCAGAGGATCGATCCAGGTCTGGTCGGGCTTCGCGAAGGCGTGGAGGACGTAGCCCTCCACCATCTCCTTGCGCCCCGGATGGCCGATGCCGATCCGCACCCGCCAATAGTCCTGCCCGATGTGCTGGTCGAGCGAGCGCAGGCCGTTGTGGCCGCCGTGCCCGCCGCCCTTCTTCACCTTGAGCTTGCCGGGCGCGAGGTCGAGGTCGTCGTGGAAGACGACGACGTCCGACGGCTGCAGCTTGAGGAAACGCATCGCCTCGCCGACCGACTGGCCGGAGAGGTTCATGTAGGTGAGGGGTTCGAGCGCCAGCGCCTTGCCGCCCGCGACCGTGCCGTCGCAGATCCGCCCCTGGTGCTTGCGCCGCCAGGGGGTGAAGCGGTGCCGATCGGCCACGCGTTCAAGCGCCACGAACCCGATGTTGTGGCGCGTCCGCTCGTAGTCCGGTCCCGGGTTGCCGAGGCCGACGAGAAGGTGCATGGCGGTCGTCCCGTGGGCCGGTCCCCGCGGAGGCGGGGGCCGGGATCACAGAGGCGTCAGGAGGCCGCGTCGGCCCCGCCGCCCGGCGCCGCGAGCGAGGCGACCGTGAAGTCGCTCGTGTCGGTCGGCGTCACGCCCTCGGGCAGGGTGAGCGACTTCATGTGCACCGAATCGTTGATGTTCATGCCGGCGAGGCTCACCGCGATGTGCTCGGGGATCGCGTCGGCGCGGCAGTACACCTCGATCTGGTGGTGCACGATGTTCAGCCGGCCACCCAGCTTCAGGCCGGGCGACTTGTCCTGGTCGAGGAA
>JBIJED010000466.1:0-3349 GCA_044343785.1 Azospirillales bacterium
CTCCGCGATGGACGCGTTGTCCGGCATCGACAGCACGGTCGCCACCAGCGCCGCGATGGTCGCCGGGTCGATCTGGTCGGCCGTGGCGGTGACGCCCGGGATGCCCGCGATCAGGTCGGTGCGCACCGCCCCCGGCGTCAGCGCGGTCGAGCGCACGCCGTCGTCCCAGCCGGCGAACTTGGCCGCGTGGCTCAACGCCAGGAGCGCGTGCTTGGTCATCGCATAGCCGATCGAGACCGTGGGCGCCCGGTAGCGCTTGGCGTCGGTCGAGGCGATGTTGACGATCCGCCCGTGACCCGCCCGGCGCAGGTGGGGCAGGGCGTGCCTGATGAGGCGGAAGGGCGCCTTGACGTTGACCGCCCACAGCTCGTCCAGCGTCTCCTCGTCCCCCTCGTCGAAGGTCACCTGACGCAGGATGCCGGCGTTGTTGACCAGCGCGTCGATCCGCCCGAACCGCGCGACCGTCGCCTCCACCCAGGCCGGCGTGTCGGCCGGCACCGTCGCGTCGAACTTCGCCCGCAGCACGCGCGCGTCGTCGAGGTCGGCGGTGGCGGCGGCCAGCGCGCCCGTATCCCGCGCGCCGAGGCTGAGGCGATAGCCGTCGGCGGCGAGGCGCTTCGCGATGGCGAGGCCGATGCCGCGGTTGGCGCCGGAGATCATCACCACCCGGTCGTCGGGGGGCATCAGGGCGGGCTGGGGTCCGGCCATGGGTCGCGGGTCCTCCGGTGGGCGGGGGCGTCGGAAAGACGCCCTGGCGTGGGCGGGGGCGTCAGAAGACGCCCTGGTACACGCCGCCGTCGTTCACGATGTTCTGCGCGGTGATGAAGCCGGCCTGCGCGCCGCACAGGAAGGCGACGAGGTCGCCGGTCTCGCTCGGGTCGGCGAAGCGGCCGGCGGGGCAGGTCAGAAGGCGCTCGGCCACCACCTCGTCGTAGGTGCGGCCCGACCGCTCGGCCAGCACCTGCAGGTTCGTGCGCAGCGCGTCCGTGTCCACCAGCCCCGGCAGCACGTTGTTGACGGTCACGTTGTGGGGCACGAGTTCCCGCGCGATCGAGGCGACGGCCCCGGTGAGCGCGAGGCGTGCCGCGTGGGAGTGGGCGAAGCCCATCTGCGGGAACTTCACGAAGCTGACGGTGATGTTGACGATGCGGCCGAAGCGGCGCGCCACCATCCCGTCCACCACGCCCTGGATCATCGCCATCTGGCTGATCATCTGGGCGTCGAACCACTTCAGCCACTCGTCGCGGTCGAAGGTGCGGAAGTCGCCCGGCACCTGCCGGCCGCCCGGGTTGTTCACCAGGATGTCGGCGTCCGGGCAGGCGGCCAGCGCCGCCGCCCGTCCCTCGGGCGTGTTCACGTCGCCCACCACGGGGGTGACGGCCGCCCCCGTCTCCCGCCGGATGTCGGCGGCGGTCGCCTCCAGCGTCGCCTGTGTGCGGGCGAGCAGCGTCACCGCCACCCCCTCCCGCGCCAGCGAGAAGGCGGTCGCCCGGCCCAGCCCCTTGCTGGCCGCGCAGACGATCGCCTTGCGGCCCTTCAGTCCGAGGTCCATGGCACGTGGCCTTCCGTCAGGGGCCGGTCACCGGGCGGCGGCGCGCGCGGGCGCCACCGGGTCGAAGCCGAGGCGCACGAGACCCGCCCGCAGATCGGCCTCCTGCGCCGCCGACAGCGGGCGCAGCGGCAGGCGCGGGACGCCGCCCGGCAGGCCCAGCATGGTCATGGCCGCCTTGGTGGCGCAGTAGAGGTTGCGGCCGTTGGCGACGAACAGGTCGGTCAGCGCCATGCCCTTGCGCTGAAGCTCGCGCGCGCGCTCCAGCCGCCCCTCGGTCACCGCGTGGTACATCTCCACCATCGGGCGGCACCAGACGTTGGGGAAGCAGTCGATGTGCCCGACCGCCCCCATCAGCGACGCCGGCACGCCGAACACCGACGAGGGGCCGCAGAACACCCGCAAGCGGTCCTGCACCGTCACCAGCGTGCGGTGGAAGTTGTTGAAGTCGCCCGAGCTTTCCTTGATCGCCACCACGTTCCCGATGTCGGCGAGACGGTCGCAGAGCGCCGGCGTCAGCGCGTTCACCGCCGAGGACGGGATGTTGTAGAGCATCAGCGGCATGGCGACCGCGTCCGACACCGCGCGGTAGTGCGCGACGATGTCGTCGTCGTCCGGGCGCACGAAATAGGGCGGCAGGATCAGCGCGCCGTCGGCGCCCGCGGCCTTGGCGTGGGCGGTCAGCGCGATGGTGTCGGCGGTGGAGATGGCGCCCGTGCCGGCGATCACCGTCACGCGGCCGCGCACCGTCTCCACGCACAGATCGACGATGCGCGCGCGCTCGGCCATCGACAGGGCCCAGAACTCGCCGGTGCAGCCGCCGATCATCACCCCGTGGACGCCGTCGGCGATCTGCATCTCGATGATGCGGCGGAAGCCGGCCTCGTCGATCGACCCGTCGGGGCCGAAGGGGGTCACCAGTGCCGGGATCGTGCCGTGCCAGTCGACGGAATTGCGGTCCACGCCCGTCCTCCCTCCTGTTTCGTGCGCCTGGCGGACTTTCGTTCGCAGGTTCGGCGGATCATGACGTGCCGGGCGGGCGGTGGCAAGGCGGGGCGACACGCAGTCGGCGCCCGGCATCCGTGCGGCGACCCCCTCTCCCCCACCCCTCTCCCCGGCGGGGAGAGGGGAGACGAAGAAGATGGCCGGCTCCCCCGGCGTCCCCTCTCCCCCCCGGGGAGAGGGACAGGGAGAGGGGGGAGCGGGCGCGGCGGTTCGAGGGGCGCGCGCGCCTCGCGCTCGGCCGCGTGGCGCGACCGTCCGACGTCGCCGCCGCGGTCGCCTTCCCGGCGTCGGACGAGGCCGCCTTCGTCACCGGCGCGATCCTCCCCGCGGACGGCGGCTTCACCGCGACCTGACCCGGGCGGCCGGCGCGCCGAGACGGTTGACGGCGAACGCCCGAGCATGTGTGATCCCTGAACATGTGTGCGCATTGCGGCCACCCGTTCGGGTCGAAGCCGCGGCGACGGCAACGATCGTGACCGGGAGGGAACGGGAATGACGAAGATCGACGGGCGCACGAAGGCGGGCGCGGGTCCGACGCGGCGGCAGACGCTGGCGGGCCTCGGCGCCGGCGCGGGGCTGGCGGCGGCGGGCGTCCTGCCGTCGATGCCGGCGGTGGCGCAGAACCGTCCGCGCACGGTCCGCTGGTGGTCCCCGCAGGCCGCCCCGGCCCAGTTGGCGGCCTACCGCTACCAGATCGAGACCTTCATGGCCGCCCACCCGGACATCAATGTGGTGTTCGAGGCGTCGTCCGACGAAGGCTATCCGGCACAGCTCGCCGCCGCCTTCGCGTCCGGC
>JBIJED010000467.1:0-3345 GCA_044343785.1 Azospirillales bacterium
GCGAGCGCCCGGCGCGCGCGCTCGGGCGCGCTCGCCACGGCGCCACGGGCGCGCGCCTCGGCCAGGGTCGCGATGCCGTCGGTGCCCTTCAGCCCGACCGGACCGCCCATCCCCGCGACCGGGTTCACCACCACGCCGACCGTCCTGCGCTCCAAGGCCGCTCCCCCCCTCAGTCGGACAGGCTCGCGTTCTCGAACTCCTCCACCCGCCGCATCAGCTGCGCACGGACGGCGGGCAGCCACGCGGCCTCGGCGGCCGCACGGAGCACGCGCGCCTCCGTCTCCATCCGGACGCGGAACGGCAGCGTCGCGTCGGGGGCGGGGCGTTCGGGCGGGCGGGGGGCGGCGGCGGTCATGCGGCGATCCTCACCCCCTCGCGGGTCAGCTCGTCCATGGTGCGGGCCAGCGCCCGGCCGAAGCGCGCCACCACCTCGTCGATCTCCGCCTCGGTGATGACGAAGGGCGGCGAGAAGGAGAGCGCGTCGCCCGCCGGCAGGCCGCGGGTCACCAGACCCTCGTCCAGCGCGTGGCGGGCGGTCCGGGGGCCGACCTTCAGCGCCGGATCGAACTTCGTCCGCGTCGCCCGGTCGGCGATCAGCTCCACCGCCGCGACGAGGCCCGCCCCGCGCACCTCGCCCACCAGAGGGTGGCCGTCGAAGGCGGCGTGCAGGCGCCCGCGCATATGGGCGCCGCGCGCCCCGGCCTGGGCGACCAGCCCGTCCTTCTCGATCACGTCGAGGTTCGCCATCGCCGCGGTCGCCGCCAGCGGGTGGGCGGAATAGGTGTAGCCGTGGCCGAACGGGCCCAGCGTGCGGGAGCCCTCGCGCAGGACGGTCCAGACCTTTTCCGAGACGAGGCAGCCGGAGAGCGGGACGTAGCCGCTGGTCACCCCCTTGGCGATGGTGACGAGGTCGGGGCGGATGCCCTGATGCTCGCAGCCGAACATGGTGCCGAGCCGGCCGAAGCCGCAGATCACCTCGTCGGCGATGAACAGCACGTCGTGCCGGTCCAGCACCGCCTGGATGGCGGCGTAGTAGCCGGGCGGCGGCACGATGACCCCGCCGGCGCCCATCACCGGCTCAGCGATGAAGGCGCCGACGGTCT
Source organism: Azospirillales bacterium (assembly GCA_044343785.1). Classification (GTDB taxonomy): domain Bacteria; phylum Pseudomonadota; class Alphaproteobacteria; order Azospirillales; family Azospirillaceae; genus CANGXM01. The sequence goes on from JBIJED010000467.1 coordinate 1,104, forward strand.
CCGGCCCCTCGCGCACGATCGTCTCGTCCAGTTCCCGGGCCAGCCGCGCGACGAACGCCGCGTCGTCCTCGCCGGGCTGCATCCCGTGGTACGCGTGCGGCGTGCCGACGTGGACGAAGCCCGGCAGCGGCAGCCCGAACCCGGCGTGCAGCCCCGGCAGCCCGGTCATGCTGGCGGCGATGGCGGTGACGCCGTGATAGCCGCGCAGGCGGGAGATGATCTTCCGCTTCCCCGGCTTTCCGCGGACGGTGTTGTGGTACCAGACGATCTTGACCTGGGTGTCGTTGGCGTCCGAACCCGAATTGCCGAAGAACACCCGCGACATGCCCGCCGGCGCCATGCGCAGGAGCCGCGCCGCCAGCTCGATCGGGCTGTCCGTCGCCATGCCCGAGAACGCGTGGTAGTAGGGCAGCTTGAGGGCCTGACGGTGGATCGCCTCCGCCACCTCGGGCCGGCCGTAGCCGATGTTCACGCACCACAGGCCGGCCATCGCGTCGATGTACCGGCGGCCCTGGTTGTCGGTGAGCGTGCAGCCCTCGCCGGCCACCATCACGCGGGGGCCCGTTCGCTCGTGGTCGGCGATCGCGGTGAAGGGATGGAACAGCGACTGCCGGTCCATGTCCTCAAGCGACAGTGCCGTCGGCGCGACGTCGTCCATGTCCCTCACTCCTCAGTGTCCGGCGGCGGCGCCGAGGCGGCGTCCGTCCGCTTGGTCGAAAAGATGCGCGTTCCCGGCCCGGACGTGGAAGCGGACCGCCTCCCCCGCCTTGAGCGCGATGCCGCCCGGGACGCGGGTGACGAGGTCGGCCTCGCCCGCGGCGAAGAGAACGATCGTCTCGTGGCCGGTCGGCTCCACCACCCGGATGCGGCCCTCGAACGGCCCCTCGCCGACGATCACGTCCTCGGGGCGGATGCCGATCTCGACCGCCCGCCCGCCCGCCCCGGCCTCCCCCTCGGCCGGGTGGCCGGGCGGCAGCGGGATCGTCAGCCCGGCGCCGGCGAAGGCCGGGCGGCCGTCGGCGACCGTCATCCGGCCCGTGGCGAAGTTCATCGCCGGCGTACCGACGAAGCCCGCGACGAACCGGTTGGCCGGGCGGCGGTAGATCTCGTCGGGCGTGCCCAGCTGCTGGAGTTCGCCCTTGTTCATGATGGCGATGCGGTCGGACATCGTCATCGCCTCCAGCTGGTCGTGCGTGACGTAGACCATCGTCTTGCCCAGCCGCTTCTGGAGCTGGATCAGCTCCGCCCGCATGTGGGCGCGCAGCTTGGCGTCGAGGTTCGACAGCGGCTCGTCCAGGAGGAAGACCGCGGGGTCGCGCACGATCGCGCGGCCGAGCGCGACGCGCTGCTGCTGCCCGCCCGAGAGCTGGCGCGGCTTGCGGTCGACCAGGGGCCCGAGTTGCAGCAACTCCACCGTCCGCGCCACCATCGCCTTGCGCTCGGCCGAGGGCACGCCCCGCTTCTTCAGCGGATAGGCGATGTTCTCCCCCACCGTCATGTGCGGATAGAGCGCATAGGACTGGAAGACCATGGCGATGTCGCGGCGCCCGGGCGCCACCTCGGTCACCTCGCGCCCGCCGATGAAGATGCGGCCGCTGGTCGGCTGTTCCAGCCCCGCCAGCATCCGCAGCGTCGTCGTCTTGCCGCAGCCCGACGGGCCGAGCAGGCTCAGGAACTCGCGCTCCGCGATCTCGAGGTCGAGGGCGCGGACCGCGACCGCGTCCGCGCCGAACGATTTGTGGATCTTCTCCAGCCGCACGCCGGCCATCGCCCGCCCCCCGCCGCTCAACCCTTGACCCCGCCGGCGCCGAAGCCGCGGGTCAGGTGCTTCTGCAGGAAGGCGAAGGCGACGATGAGCGGCACGCTCATCATCACGGAGGCGGCCATGAGCAGGGACCATTCGATGTTGAAGGCCGACGTCAGCATGTTGATGACGCCCGTCGTCAGCGGCCGGGCGTCGTCGCGGTTCACCAGCACCAGCGCGTAGAGATATTCGTTCCAGGCCAGGATGAAGGTGAACAGCGCGGTCGAGATGACGCCGGGCAGCGCCTGCGGCAGGATCACGTCGACGAACGCCTCCATCCGCGTCGCGCCGTCGACCAGCGCCGCGTGCTCCAGCTCGTCCGGGATCGCGGCCATGAACGAGCGCAGGAGCCACAGCGCGAAGGGCAGCGCGAAGGTGGTGTAGGCGATGACGAGGCTGAACAGCGTGTTCGCCACCCCCACCCACACCATCAGGAGA
>JBIJED010000028.1:0-11639 GCA_044343785.1 Azospirillales bacterium
CGCCCGGCGCCTTCGGGTAGGGGGCGAGGGCCAGCGACAGCTGCTGGGCGACCAGTTCCCCGAGGTCGATCCGCGTCCCGTCGAGGGGCTCCGGCAGGTCGGCGTCCGGATCGGCCAGCAGGTCGCCCTCGGGCATCCCGTCGGCCGGCGCGAAGAGGGCGGTGAAGTCCTCCCCCACCGTCGCCTCGAACGGATCGAGGGTGACGACGCAGGTCTGGGTGACGGTCGCGCGGAGAGCGCCTTCGACACGCACGAATCCGCCGGCCATCCGCGTGAGGGTGAGATCGGCCGTCAGGGCGGCGATCCCGACGAGATCGAGGCGGCGGGCGAGGGCCGCCCGTTCCTCCGGCTTCGCCTCGATGCGACGGGCGGCCGGGGTGCCGGCAAGGCCTTCGGTATCGAACGCCCTTGGGAACTCCGGTGGGGGCATGGCGCCCGGGACGGTCGCGCGCGACATCGGGGCGGTCCTCTGCTGACGGATCAGGACCCGGCCGGGGCCGGATAGGTGAAGGCCGGATCGAGCAGGGCGTCCACCGGCATGGCGGCGAGCGCGCGGGCGACGTCGAGGAGATGGGCGGCGACGAGGGTGGCACCGGGTCCGCCGGCGGCGACGCTGCCGAAGACGTTCCGGTCGACGGCCGCCGCGAGCGCCGACGGGTCGTCCGCGTCCAGCGCCGCATCGTACGCCTTCGCGCGGCCGAACAGCCCGCCCAGCGTATCGTGCACACGCTTGCCCACCGCGAGATCGCCGATGCCCATCTCGCGCAGGTTGGCGTCCATGTCGCTGACGAACAGGTCCATCAGCACCTGTGAGACGCGCTTCGCCCGCCCGTCGCCGGAGCGAAGCCGGCGGAGAAGCAGATGGAGGTGCGCGACCAGCAGATCGTACCGCCCGTCCAGGGTGTCCGGCACGCCCGCCGTTTCGTAGAGGGACGGGCGGCGGGCCGCGGCGACGGCCTCGGCGTAGAGGCGGACGGCGACGTCGCGGTCGGTGCTGCGGGAGAGAAGACGGCGGAGCAAGATTGCGATCCCCGGGCGCGGCCGTTGACAGGGACGGCGGCGGCAGCGCATCTGTCAGGCGAGATGGGCGCCCACGGGCCGCCCGTCAACGCCGCCCGTCCGTCGCCGCGCACACCGGGACCCGTCATGCACCGCTCGAAGCCGTCCGTCGCGATCCTCGCCCTGGCGCTCGCCGGCCTTCTCGGCGCCTGCTCGGCCCGGGTCTCCAACAACGGCAACATGGTCAGCGACGAGCGACTCCAGGCGCTGCGCGTCGGCCAGACGTCCGAGGACGAGGTGCTCCGGGACCTGGGCACACCGACGGCCGTCGCGACATTCGACCGCGGCACCTGGTACTACGTCGGTCAGGTGACCTCCCGGTTCGGCCCCTTCCGGCCGGAGGCGATCGAACGGCGGGTGGTGACGGTTCGGTTCGACGACGCGGGCGTCGTGTCGGGGGTCGAGACGCGATCGCTCGCCGACGGCAACGAGGTCGCGGTCATCGACCGGGCGACGGCGACACCCGGGACCGAGTTGTCGCTCATCCAGCAGATCTTCGGCAACGTCGGGCGCTTCCCCGGCGTGGCCGGCGGCACCACCCGGGGCTCGCCGGGTCGCACGGGCCCCTGACGCCGCCCGCCCGGGTCAGACCGGGCGCTGCGTGATGCCGTGGATCAGCACCTGCGCGACGGTCCCGCGCCCCATCGTGCGGTCGCAGGCCGCGAGCAGCCGGCGGCGGAGCCGCGGCAGGTCGATCAGCGAATTGCTCTGCACGGTGGAATCCGAGAGCGCCGTGTAGAGCGTTTCCGTCAGCGCGTTCTGCAGCCGCGGCTGCATGGCCTGGATGCGGCCGAGCGCGGCGGCGTTCGGGATTTCCAGCACGATGCGGAGCGTCACCAGCTGCTCCGCCTTGTCCGAACCGATCATCGAGACCGTGATCGGGGACAGCGTCGTGAACAGCAGGGCCGCCGGCGGCTCGACCGGCGGCGGGCGAACCTCCGGTTCGTTCTGGAAGTAATAGAGGTAGCCACCGATCCCACCACCCACGAGGAACGGAAGCAGGATCAGAAGGAAGATCAGACGAAGCATCTGTCTCGGGCTACCACCACCGGAATCATGGGGTGCAGTCTAGCGGGTTTGCTCCGCCCGCGCAGGTGGAATCAGAAGTGGGTCCAGCCGGTTCCGGCGAGCGGGACCGGATCGCCCCGCGCGTCCCGGACGGTGACCCTTCCGGCGGGGCCGTCCACGGCGCGGCCGATCGCCGTGAGCCCGAAGCCAGCCTCCCGCGCGGCGGCGGCGAGCACGGGGATGGCCGCCGCCGGGGCGGCGAGGACCAGCTCGTAGTCGTCGCCGCCCGTGATCGCCTCCACGAGGCGGCCGGGATCGGCGGCGACCAGCCGGCGGACAGCCGCCGAGAGCGGCACCGCCGCCGCGTCGATCTCGATCGCGAGGCCGGAGGCGCGGGCGAGGTGCCCGGCGTCGGCCACCAGACCGTCCGACACGTCGGCCGCCGCCGTCGCCCCGTCCCGGAGCGCGGACGCGAAGGCGGTGCGGGGCGAGGGGCGGCGCAGGCGTTCCAGAAGCGTCCGCGCGTCCTCGTCGGACACCGCCACCCGTCCCAGCCGCACGGCGAGGCCGAACGCCGCGTCGCCGATGGTGCCGGTCACGGCGACGATGTCGCCCGCCCGCGCCCCGGCCCGCCTGACCGCCCGACCCGTCGGAACGGTTCCGACGGCCGTGACGGACAGCACGGGCACGCCGGGGACCGACACGGAGTCGCCGCCCATGAGCGCGATGCCGAACCGGGCCTGGTCGACCGCCAGCCCCTCGGCGAACGCGGCCAGCCATCCGTCGTCGATCGACCGCGGCAGGGCCGTCGTCAACGTGTAGGCGAGCGGATCGGCCCCCATCGCCGCCAGGTCGGAGAGGTTCACGCGCAGCAGCTTGGCGGCCACGTCGCCCGGCGGATCGTCGGGAAGGTAGTGGACGCCCTCCACCATCGCGTCGGTCGTGACCACGAGGTCGCGGCCGGGGGGCGGCGCGAAGACGGCCGCGTCGTCGGTCAGGTCGAGGGCGCCGGGGAAGCCGGCCGCGAGCGGCCGCAGGAGGCGGGCGATCCGCCCGAACTCCCCGAGGGGAGCGGACGACGGCGGATCAGCCGTCGCCATCGTCGCCCGGGTCGCGACCGCCCTCGCCCCGCGCCATCTCCTCCGGCCGGAGGTTGCGCGCGATGTGGTCCAGCACGCCGTTGACCATCGCCGGCTCGCGACCGCCGAAGAAGCCGTGCGCGACGTTCATGTAGTCGTTGATGGCGATGCGCGGGTGCACGTCGGCATGGGCCAGGATCTCGTAGGTCCCGGCGCGCAGGATGGCCCGCAGCAGCATCTCCAGCCGCTCCAGCGCATGGCCCTGGAGGCTTGCGGACACCATCGCGTCGATGTCGCCCAGGCGTTCGGCCACGCCCTCGACGATTCCGTTGAGCAGCGCCATGTCCGGCTCGACGTAACGGTCGCCGTCGAGGTCCTGGCCGACCCGGTGGGTCGCGAACTCGCCGAGCGCGACCCGCGGCGCCACGCCGACGAGGTCCATCTGATAGAGCACCTGCACCGCCGCGAGACGGGCCGCGGTGCGACGGGCCTTGGCGCTCGGCCCGGCACGGCGGCGTCGGTTCGCGGCCGGTGCGGCCGGCCCGGATCTTGTGGGGCTGGACATGTCGTATGGACGGGGGGTCAGCGGGGGTAGAGGCCGAACTGGCGCTTGACCTCGATCATGTCAAGGCAGGCCCGGGCGGCGCCGCCGCCCTTGTCGAGGCCGTCGACCTTGGCCCGGGCCCAGGCCTGGTCGTCGGTCTCGACCGTGAGGATGCCGTTCCCGATCGCCAGCGTGAAGCGCAGCGCGAGGTCCGACAGGCCCCGCGCGCTCTCGTTGGCGACGATGTCGTAGTGGGTCGTCTCGCCCCGGATGACGCAGCCGAGTGCGACGTAGCCATCGAAGCGGGGCCGGATGGTGGGGAAGTCCATCGCCCGGACCGCGATCCGGATCGCCGCCGGGATCTCCAGCGCGCCGGGGACCGTGAACACCTCCCACGTGGCGCCGGCCTTCTCCAGCTCCAGCGTCGCGCCGCGGACCAGCTCGTCGGCCAGGTCCTCGTAGAAGCGGGCGATCACGATCATCACATGCGGTCCGGCCATCGTCCCCTCCATCAGCGCGCCGCGGACGGATCGATCGCCGGGATGGGCCGCTGGCCCACGACCGTCAGACCGTAGCCGTCGAGCCCGACGATCGTCCTCCTGGTGTTGCTCAACAGGTGCATGCGACGGACGCCGAGATCCAACAGGATCTGCGCGCCGACGCCGTAGTCCCGCAGTTCGGGCGGCGTGTCCTGGGCGATGTCGCTCGCCGCCTGCAACCGCCGCGAGAGGCTGGCCGGCTGGGGCTCGCGCAGGACCACGACGACGCCGCGCCCCTCGCGCCCGATCTCGGCCATCGCCGCCTGCAGCTCGCCCCCGCGCTCGCTGCCGGCGTCGTGCAGGACGTCGTCCAGCACGCTGAGCGCGTGCATGCGGACCAGCGGCGGCGGATCGGTCGTCACGTCGCCCTTCACAAGGGCCACGTGCTCGGCGCCCGTCACCGTGTTGACGTAGATCGACATCCGGAAGGTGCCGCCGAAGCGGCTCCGGAACTCCGTCTCCAGCCGCCGCTCGATCAGCGTCTCGGTCCGGCGACGGTAGGCGATCAGGTCGGCGATCGTGCCGATCTTCAGCCCGTGGTACTGGGCGAAGGGCACGAGGTCCGGCATCCGGGCCATCGTGCCGTCGTCGTTCATGATCTCGCAGATGACGCCGGCAGGGTTCAGGCCCGCCATCCGGGCGATGTCGACGGCGGCCTCGGTGTGGCCAGCCCGCACCAGGACCCCGCCGTCCCTTGCGACGAGGGGGAAGATGTGGCCGGGGGTCACGATGTCGGCGGCGCCGGCCTGCGGATCGATGGCGACGGCGATGGTCCGGGCGCGGTCGGCGGCCGAGATGCCCGTCGTCACGCCCTCCCGCGCCTCGATCGACACGGTGAAGGCCGTGTGGTGCCGGCTCGCGTTCTGCCGCGACATCAGCTGGAGGCCCAGCCGCTCGACCCGCCGGCGCTCCATCGAGAGGCAGATCAGGCCGCGGCCGTAGCGCGCCATGAAGTTCACGGCGGCCGCGTCGCAGAACTCGGCCGGGATCACGAGGTCGCCCTCGTTCTCCCGGTCCTCGTCGTCGACGAGGACGAACATGCGCCCCTGCCGCGCCTCCTCGATGATCTCCTCGATCGGGGAGAGCAGACGCCCGTCCTCGGCCGCGAGCCGATGGCCACCCGAAACGATCATCGCGTCTCCACGAGGCGCTGCAGGTAGCGCGCCAGCATGTCGATCTCGAAGTTCACGCGGCGACCCGGCCCGAAGGCCGGCCCGTCCGTGCCGGGCAGAACGCCCCTGAAGCTCGTCCATTGGAGGGTGTGCGGAATGATGTTCACGCCGAAGCGGGTGTCCTCCACTTCATTGACCGTCAGCGACACCCCGTCAAGCGCGACCGACCCTTTCGCGGCGACGAAGCGCGCGAGCGGTGCCGGAACCTCGAACACGATCCGGTGGCTGCCGCCCTCCGGCCGGACGGAAACGACGGTCGCGACGCCGTCGACGTGCCCGGAGACGAGATGGCCGCCGAGTTCGTCGCCCAGCCGAAGCGCGCGCTCCAGGTTCACGCGCGTTCCGACCGTCCAGTCGCCCAGCGTCGTCATCGACAGGGTCTCTGCGGACGCCTCGACGTCGAAACGGCCGGGACGGCGGTCGACGACGGTCAGGCAGGCGCCGTTGCACGCGATGGACGCGCCCAGCGCGATGCCGCCGGTGTCCCACGCCGTCGCGATGGAGAACAGGGTGTCGCCACGGCGCTCGATGGCTGCGACGTGACCGACGTCGGTGATGATCCCGGTGAACATGGACGACAACATAGGCCGCCCGCGATCCCGAGGCGAGGATCGAACGGGGGCGCTACCGTCGCAGGTCGACGAGCGGCCCCTGCCCGTCCGGCGGCACCTCGGCCGGGAGCCGCCCGCGGATCCAGGCGTCGAGCCGCGCCGGAAGCGCCGCGTCGCGAGGCCGGGTGGAGGCGACGACGACGCGCCCCTGGGTCAGGAGGGCCGCATGGACCGACCGGTCGCCCGGACAGGCGACGATCCCGGCCTCCTCCTCGCCGCCCGAATGCGGCCGCAGCCCTTCGAGGACGAGGCAGTCGTCGACCCACGACATCGGCCCGCGCACGCCGACGTTCGCCAGGAGCGTCACGCGGCGCTCGGCCAGGATCCGGCGGAGGATGGCGTCCACCTCTGGAAAGTAGAGGAGGTCGGGCGCGTCGTAGGTGCCGACGAGGCGTGTGAGGCCGTCCCACGTGGCGATCGGCCGCCGGGTCGGCGACGGGGGCTCCTCGTCGAGGCGGAAGGGTGCCCACGAGGCGCCGTTCCAGCTCCACACCGCGGCCACCATCCCGTTCGCGACGAGGCGGAGGTCGGTCACCCCGTCCATGTTGCCCGGGCCGAGCCGCAGGCTGTTGGAGCAGACGATCGTCGTCGGCACCTCGGTCATGACGTCGCCGGCGAGGCGGTGGATCTCGTAGATGAACGCGCCGCAGGTGCCGCTCGTGGGCGTGCGGAGCACGAGGATGCGGAACCCGTCCCCCACGTCGGCGACGGCCACGCGGGCCTCGCGCCGCTCCCGGCTGTCCGCGTCGCGCATACGGCGGTCGAGCGTCCGGCGCACCGCGGACGACAGGCTCGACACGGTCCGCCACTGCGGCTCGGCCGGCTGGTCGGTCGCGGTCGCGTTCGCCGGCCGGAACGCGACCAGCAGCGCGAGCGTGAGGACAGATACCCAGAGATGCACCGGCGCCCCCGCCACGACCGTCGACGCGGTCGATCCTACACCGCTCCGCCGCCGGAGACGACCGTCAGCCGACGCGGTCGTAGCTCTCCCACAGGTCGTCGTCCGCGGCGCGCAGCCCGGTGCGGCGGAAGGCGGCCAGATCGGCGAGCCGCTCGACCCCCCAGCCCGCCACCGCGGGCGTCCCGTCGCCGCCGATGACCCGGGGGCTGCGGAACCACTCGAGCCGGTCGACCAGCCCCGCCGCCAGCAGCGACGCCGCGAGCCGCGAGCCGCCCTCGACGAGGACGCGGGTGATCCCGCGCCCCGCGAGAAGGCGCAGGCCGGCGGGAAGATCGAGCAGGCGGTCGGCGTCCGGCGGGACCGCGAGGATCTCCACCCCGGCGCCGGCGAAGGCGGCGGCGCGCGCCGCCTCCGCGTCGGTGCGGGTCAGGAGCCAGGTCGCCCGCTCCCGCGCGGTCGCGACGACCCGTGCCGTCAGCGGCAGGCGCAGGTGGCCGTCGACGACGACGCGCACCGGCGACCGGTCGGCCATGCCCGGGAGCCGGCACGTCAGGTCGGGATCGTCGAGGACGGCGGTGTTCGTGCCGACCATGATCGCGTCGTGACGGGCCCGCAGCCCGTGCCCCCAGGCGCGGGCGACCGACCCCGTGATCCACCGGCTCTCGCCGCTGCGGGTGGCGATGCGGCCGTCGAGCGTCGTCGCGAGCTTCACCGTGACGAGCGGCCGGCCGTCGCGGATGCGGCGGAAGAACCCCTCGTTGAGGCGCATCGCCTCGGCCCGCATCAGCCCCACCCCCACCGCGAGGCCGGCATCCCGCAGGCGCCGCACGCCGGCGCCGTCGACCCGCGGGTCGGGGTCCTCGCACGCCACGACCACCCGCGCGACGCCGGCGGCCAGGAGGGCGTCGGCGCAGGGCGGGGTCCGTCCGTGGTGGGCGCAGGGTTCCAGCGAGACGTAGACCGTGGCGCCCCGCGCGGCCGCACCCGCGTCGGCCAGCGCCTCGACCTCGGCGTGGGGGCGGCCGCCCGGTTGGGTCCAGCCGAGGCCCACCGGCGCGCCGTCGCGCACGACGACGCAGCCGACCGACGGGTTCGGCCACACCCGCCCGAGGCCCCGCGCGGCGAGCGCGAGGGCCGCCCGCATCCAGCGGGCGTCGGACGCGCTCCCCCCGACGGCGGCCGGCATGGCGCTCAGTTGCCCTCGCCCTTCAGCGTCCCGACGATCTCGTTGAAGTCGGAGACCTCGCGGAAGTCCTTGTAGACGGACGCGTAGCGGATGTAGGCGACCTGATCGAGGTGGAGGAGCGCCTGCATCACCATCTCGCCCACCTGCTTCGACGGAATCTCCGTCTCGCCCGAGGATTCGAGCTGTCGGACGAGGCTGTTCACGACCCGGTCGACCCGATCGGCGTCGACCGGCCGCTTGCGCAGCGCGATCCGCATCGAACGCAACAGCTTCTCCCGGTCGAAGGGCTCGCGTGCGCCGCCGGCCTTCACGACGACGAGTTCGCGAAGCTGCACGCGCTCGAAGGTCGTGAAGCGTGCGCCGCAGCTGGGGCAGAACCGGCGCCGACGGATGGCGGAATTGTCCTCCGTCGGACGCGAGTCCTTCACCTGCGTGTCGTCGTGTCCGCAGAAGGGGCAGCGCATCGGTCGCGTTCCCGCCTCAGAAGCCCTGGTAGATCGGGAAGCGGCGGCAGAGGTCGGCGACCCGCGCCCGCATCGCCGCCTCGACCTTCGCGTTGTCGCCCGAGTTGCTGGCCGCAAGCCCGTCGAGCGTCTCGACGATCATGCGCCCGATCTCCCGGAATTCCACCTCGCCGAAGCCGCGCGTCGTGCCGGCCGGCGTGCCGAGCCGGACGCCCGACGTCACCATCGGCTTCTCCGGGTCGAAGGGCACGCCGTTCTTGTTGCAGGTCATGCCGGCGTGCTCGAGGCTCGCCTCGGCCGCCTTGCCGGTCAGGCGCTTGGGCCGCAGGTCCACCAGCACGATGTGGCTGTCGGTGCCGCCCGAGACGATGTCGAGGCCGCCGGCGACCAGCACCTCCGACAGGGCCCGGGCGTTCGCCACGACCTGATGGGCGTAGGTCTTGAACTCCGGCCGCAGCGCCTCGCCGAACGCCACGGCCTTGGCGGCGATCACGTGCATCAGCGGCCCGCCCTGCAGGCCGGGGAAGACGGCGCTGTTGAACTTCTTGCCCAGATCCGGGTCGTCGGAGAGGATCATGCCGCCGCGCGGGCCCCGCAGCGTCTTGTGCGTGGTGGTCGTGACGACGTGGGCGTGCGGGAACGGCGAAGGATAGGCGCCCGCGGCCACGAGACCGGCGTAGTGCGCCATGTCGACCATGAGCAGCGCGCCCACCTCGTCGGCGATGGCGCGGAAGCGGGCGAAGTCGATCGCCCGCGGATAGGCCGAGCCGCCGGCGATGATCAGCTTGGGCCGGTGCTCGCGCGCCTGGGCCGCCACCTGCCCGTAGTCGATGCGCGAATCCTCGCGCCGCACGCCGTAGCTCGCGACCTTGAACCACTTGCCCGACAGGTTCGCCGGCGATCCGTGGGTGAGGTGGCCGCCGTGCGCGAGGTCCATGCCGAGGATCGCGTCGCCCGGCTGCAACAGCGCGAGGAAGACCGCCTGGTTCGCCTGCGCGCCGGAGTGCGGCTGGACGTTCGCGAAGGCGCAGCCGAACAGCGCCTTCGCCCGCTCGATCGCGAGGCTCTCGGCCACGTCGACGAACTCGCAGCCGCCATAATAGCGGCGGCCCGGATAGCCTTCCGCGTACTTGTTGGTCAGCACCGATCCCTGCGCCTCGAGCACGGCGCGGGAGACGATGTTCTCGGACGCGATCAGCTCGATCTGGTCCTGCTGGCGGGCCAGCTCGTCGCGTACCGAGCGGAACAGGTCGGGGTCCGCCTCCGACAGGGGGCGGGTGAAGAACCCGGCGGCGGCGGTCGCGGCCGGCTCGGGCCGGCGGGGGGCGGGCATGGTCATGATCTCGATCCCTTCCAGCGGTACCGACGCCTCAGCCGAGCTTCGCCACGCGCGCCGCGTGGCGCCCGCCCTCGAACGCCGTGCCGACGAACGCGTCGACGCAGTCCTTGGCCACCTCGACGCCGATCACCCGCGCGCCGAGGGCGAGGACGTTGGCGTCGTTGTGGCGCCGCGACAGGCGGCTCGTCGTCGCATCGTGGCAGAGCGCCGCGCGGATCCCGCGGTGACGATTGGCCGCAATGCTGATACCGATCCCCGTGCCGCAGATCAACACGCCGCACGCCGCGCGGCCGTCGAGGATGGCGGCGGCCAGCCTGTCCGCGAAATCCGGATAGTCGACCGACTCGGGTCCCTCCGTGCCGAGGTCGAGCACGGCATGGCCGCCCGCCTCCAGATGCCCCCGGATCTCGCGCCGCAGGGCCACGCCCGCGTGATCGCTCGCGAGGACGATGGGCAGGGCGGAGGCGTCGTCGGTCATCGTTCGGACCCGGAAGATTGCGCCGGGAACCCTAGCAGACCGGGCGCGGCGACGGCCACCGCCGACGACCCGATGGCCGACATGCCGTTCCTTCAAGGCGAGGGGTACAACGATTACGCCTACCGTTACCGGTCCGTGCGCACTACTCGGCAGGTTTCGGCAAGATCGTCCGAGCCAAGATCGGGCCCGCGGACCCAGCCGACTTCCCCGGTTGTAGAAAGCAGGATAATTCGACAGCACAATGGAACTAAGGGCGTCGCGAAAATTATTGACACCGTAAATCACGTATGCGAGTTCATTTTACCGGAGAGCATAAGTTTTGCTAGGATCGGATCGATGAGTGAAGACATGGAACTGAATGAAGGTGAAGGAACGCTGCTCCGTCTGACCGCCGAGATCGTGGCGGCTTACGTGAGCAAGAACCCGCTGCCGGCGCAGCAGATCCCCGAGGTCATCAGCACCGTCTACAGTTCGCTGACCGGGCTCAATTCTGCGCCGAAGCTGGCCGCGGCGGAGCCGCCGAAGCCGGCAGTGCCCATCCGCAAGTCGGTCACGCCGGAGTACATCGTCTGTCTCGAGGACGGCAAGAAGCTGAAGATGCTCAAGCGGCATCTCCGCTCGACCTACAACATGACCCCGGACGAATACCGGGCGAAATGGGGTCTGCCGGCCGATTATCCGATGGTGGCGCCGAACTATGCCGCGCAGCGGTCCGATTTCGCGAAGAAGATCGGGCTCGGCCGGACCTCCGGCCGCCAGACCCGTCGTCGCGCTTCCTGACCGGGGTCCCGGGGCGGGCTTCCAACCCGTCCCGGCGGTCCCGCGGCGCGCGGGCGGCGGTTCAGGGGATCATCCCCTTCCGCCGCATCACGAATTCGAGGCGCCGCGCCGCGTTGATCCGCAGCAGCGTCTCCCCCGCCGTGACCGGCCCATGGATCGACGCCTCGATTGCGGTCTCCGCGTCGATGGCCGTCACCTTCACGACGTTCCCGACCCGCTGGAACTCGTACAGAATCTCCCGCCCGCGCATCGCCATCACGCCTGCCGTTGGCCCCGCCGGACGATCGGCGGGAGTGATGATCCGTAATATCTGGTAAGCTCGCTTCGCCCGGAAGGGGTTTCCGCACGCGCGGCATCGGGCCGTCGGCGGGCGCTGGACAGGAGGCGGCATGCTCCCCGCGATCACGCTCCTGATCGTGCTCCAGCTGGTCGGCGAGGTGATCGCCAGGGGCCTCGCCCTTCCCGTCCCGGGGCCCGTC
>JBIJED010000469.1:0-3341 GCA_044343785.1 Azospirillales bacterium
TGATGCGGATCAGCGGGGCGCACGACCCCGCCCGTTGGCCGGGCGTGCTGCTGCCGGGCACCTACAACGGGGTCCAGTGCCTCGCCCTGATCGGCGGGCTGGAGGGGTGGAGCGCCGCGGACCGCGCGGGCCTCGTCGGCTGGATCGAGGGGGCGCGGCGCGCGGACGGCGTCTTCCGCGTCGCCGGCATGACCGACGACACGGTCTTCAAGAAGCCCGACCGGGACGAGACCTGGCGCTACGTCGACTGGCACGTCACCAACTACAGCCTCGGCGCGATCGAGGCGCTGGCGCCCGACCGCGCGCCGGTGCTGGACTTCGCGCGGCCCTGGCTCGACCCCATGCGCCTCGCCGCATGGCTCGCCCACCGGGACATGCGCGATCCCTGGCAGGAGGGGAACAACATCGTCAACCTGGGGAGCTTCCTCCTCCTGCTGAAGCGGTTCGGGACCCCGGCCGACGCCGCGGCGGTCGACCGGGCGATGGCGGTGATGTTCGACTGGCACGACCGCACGCAGGAGCCGACGACCGGCTTCTGGGGCGTGGGCCAGCTCTCGGACCGGACGCGGATGCTGCACGCCTTCGCGGGCTCCATGCACAACCACCATCTCTGGTACGCGACCGGGCGGCCCCTGCCGGGGCAGGACCATGCGGTCGACTACTGCCTCTCGCTGCCGCCGCGGATCGACAGCGCCTGCATCGACGTCGACGCGATCGACGTGCTGGTCCACGGGCACGACGTCTTCCCCGACCGCCGCCCCGCGATCGAGCGATGGCTCGTCACCCTTCTCGACGCGCTGCTGGACTTCCGCAACCCCGACGGCGGCTTCGCCGACGTGCGGGACGGCATCCGGCGCCAGGACGGCTGGGTGAAGGGGTACGAGGAGCCGCAGGGCCTCTCCAACACCTTCGCCACCTGGTTCCGCTGGATCGCCATCGCCATGGCCGCCGACGTGCTGATGCCGGGCCGCTGGGACTGGCGGTTCCGCCGGATGGTCGGCATCGGCTACCGCCGGCCGCGGGCAGGAACGGGCGGGACGGGCGCGCCATGACGGCCGAGGACCCCTTCGCCCACCTGCACGACGAGGCCTATGCCGACCGCTACGCCACGCCGCGGGCGGACCGGCGGACGCTGGTCGGCACCTATGGTCGCCCGGCCGAGCCGGTGACGGGGCCCTGGCGCCTGACGCTCGACCCGTTCGAGGAGGGGCTGCGGCAGGGCTGGACCGCCTTCGACGACGCGCCGCCCCCGGCGTGGACGGTGCCGCGGGACTGGGACCCGGAGGGCGGGACGCCGGTCCCGGTCCCCTCCTGCTGGAACCTGCTGCGGCCCGAATGGACGCACTACGAGGGGGCGGTCTGGTACGAGACGACGCTCGACTGGACGGCGGGCGCCGAGGGCGAGCGGGCGTTCCTCCAGTTCGGCGCGGCCAACTACCTCGCCCGCGTCTTCCTGGACGGCCGGCTGCTCGGCGTCCACGCCGGCGGCTCGACCCCCTTCTCGGTGGAGATCACGGGCACGGTGCGGCCCGGCCCCAACCGGCTGATGGTGATGGTGGAGAACCGCGGCCGGCCGGACCGGGTGCCCATGCACCACGTCGACTGGTTCAACTACGGCGGCCTCCACCGGCCGGTGACCCTGCTGCGCGTCCCGCCCGTGTTCGTGCGCGACTTCGGCGTGGCGCTGGTGCCGGACGGGACCTTCGGCCGCATCCGGGTCGACGTCACGCTCTCCGATCCGGTCGAGGGCGAGGCGCGGTTCGCCTGCCCGGACCTGGGGATCGACGTGGCGGTGCCGGTCGTCGCCGGACGGGGGGAGGCGACGGTCGAGGCGCGGCCCGACCTCTGGTCGCCCGAGACGCCGCGCCTCTACGACGTCGCCCTCGTCTTCGGGCGCGACCGGGTGACCGACCGGGTCGGCCTGCGCGAGATCCGCACCCGCGGGACCGAGATCCTTCTGAACGGCCGGTCGCTGCATCTGCGCGGCGTCTGCGTCCACGAGGACGACGTCGCGACCGGGCGCATGACGTCCGAGGCGGACGTTCAGCGTCGGTTCGCGCACCTGAAGGAGCTGAACGGCAACTTCCTGCGCCTGTCGCACTATCCCCACGACGAGATCGTGGCGCGGCTGGCCGACCGCGAGGGCGTTCTGCTGTGGGCGGAGGTGCCGGTCTACTGGGCGATCGACTTCGCAAACCCGGCGACCTACGCCGACGCCGAGAACCAGATGCTGGAGCTGGTCGCCCGCGACCGGAACCGGGCGAGCGTGATCCTGTGGGGGGTGGGGAACGAGAACGCGGACACGGACGCCCGCCTCGCCTTCATGGCGGGCCTCGCCGCCGCGACGCGCGCCGCCGACCCCACCCGCCTCGTGGGCGCCGCCTGCCTGATCAACCGCGAGGCGTTCCGCATCGAGGACCGGCTGGCGGCCCACCTCGACGTGATCGGGCTGAACGAGTACTTCGGCTGGTACGAGCCGGACTTCGAGGGTCTCCGCCGCCTGATCGCGAACTCGTCGCCCGACCGGCCCGTGATCGTGTCGGAGACCGGTGCCGACGCGGTCGTCGGGCTGCGGGGCGAGGGCCGGACGCTCTTCACCGAGGACTGGCAGGCGGAGTTCTACCGCCGGCAGGCCGAGGTGCTGGCCGGCGCGCCCTGGATCCGCGGGCTCGCGGCGTGGCTGCTCTACGACTTCCGCTCCGACCGCCGGCAGACCCGGCTCCAGCGCGGGTTCAACCGCAAGGGGCTGATCGCCGAGGACAAGACGACGAAGAAGCGCGCGTTCCATGCGCTGGCCGCGATCTATGCCGCGATGGCCGCGTCCGCGGACGCGGGGAGACAAAATCAGGGATCGATCCTTTAAGCGGTTGAAATCGTTTTCGGGAATGCGCTTCCTTGCGGTCCGCCCGATGGGACCGCGACGACGCGATGGCACGACCGAAGCGCAGGCGACAGTATGCCGTGCTCCCCCTCGCGGAAGTGGGCGGGGAGACCTGCGTCCTCCTGCTGACGTCGCGCGAGACGGGCCGCTGGATCATTCCGAAGGGCTGGCCGGTCAAGCGCCTGAAGCCCTGGGAGGCGGCGGCGCGCGAAGCCTATGAGGAGGCGGGGCTGCTGGGGACCGTCGGCCGGGATCCCGTCGGGACCTTCCTTTACGACAAGCGGCTGGACAACGGCCGCACGGTCGAGGTCGAGGTGACCGTGTTCCCGATGGCCGTGCGCCAGCAGCTGGAGGACTGGCCCGAGCGCGGGGAGCGCCGGTCCCGCTGGGTCACGCCGGGACAGGCCGCCATGCTGGTCGAGGAGGGCGGCCTCGTCGACATGCTGCTCGATGCCGCACA
>JBIJED010000470.1:0-3340 GCA_044343785.1 Azospirillales bacterium
GTTCTGCGCAGGCATGGCGGTTGGCTCCTTCGTCGGACGATCGGAGGGGGTCTGGCCCCCGTCCGTCGTCGTGAAGGATGGCCGCGCGCGGCCTTCGCCGGTCTTTCCGCCGGATTAAATCGCCGTCATGCGGCCGGCCACGCGGGCGCGCGCCGACCGGTCGCGACAAGGATCGCGTCGGTCAGGAGCGCGAGGTCGACCGGCTTCGCCAGATGCGCGGTCATGCCCGCGGCGAAGTAGGCCTCCCGGTCGTTCGCGAGCACATTGGCCGTCAGGGCGATGACGGGGATGTGCCGGACGTCGGCGTCGAGGCGGCGGATGCGCCGCGTCGCGTCGGGACCGGAGAGGCCCGGCATCTGCACGTCCATCAGCACGACGTCGAACGGCTCGGCCTGCACCCGCTCGACCGCCGCGAAGCCGTCGTCGACGATCACCGGGCTGGCGCCGAGCGTCAGCAGGATCTGGCCGACGACGACGCGGTTGACCTCGTTGTCCTCGGCGACGAGGACGCGGACGCCGTCGAGCGGGCGGCGCCCGGACGGCGTCGCGTCCGGCGCCGGCGCATCGGCGGGCGCGCCCTCGTCCTCGGCCCGGGAGAGGTCGAGACGCAGGGTGAACCGGCTTCCCACGCCGGGCCGGGACCGCACCGAGATGTCGCCGCCGAGCAGTCGCGCCAGCCCGCGGGAGATCGCGAGGCCGAGGCCGGTGCCGCCGTACCGGCGGGCGTTCCCGCCCTCCCCCTGGGTGAACCGTTCGAACAGGCGGGGGATGTCGTCCTCGGCGATGCCGATGCCGGTGTCCTCGATGTGGACCTCCAGCAGGACACGGCCGGACGCGGCCGTCGCGACCTCCGTCGCGATCGTGATCCCGCCCGCCTCGGTGAACTTCACGGCGTTGGCGACGAGATTGTTCAGGATCTGGCGGAACCGGTCGGGATCGGTCCGCACGCTGACCGGCGCCGCAGGACGGACGTCGATGGCGATGCCCTTCTGGACGCAGGTCGCCGTGAACAGCGAGGCGACGTCGCCCACGATCGCGACGACGTCGCAGGGCCGCTCCTCGATCCGGACGTGACCGCCCTCGAGCTGCGAATAGTCGAGGATCTCGTCGAGGATGGCGAGCAGCGTGCACCCCGACCGCCGGATCAGGTCGACCGACGCGCGGACCTCCTCGGACAGGGGGGACGAGGCCAGCAGACCGGCCGTGGCGATCACGCCGTTCAGCGGCGTCCGGATCTCGTGGCTCATCGCCGCGAGGAAGTCGGACTTCGCCCGCGACGCCTGCTCGGCCAGATCGCGGGCGGCGGCGAGGTCGGTCGCCACCCGCTTCAGGTCGGTGATGTCGGCGCTGATGCCGACCGTGCCGCCCTCGCTCGTCGGCCGCTTGGTCACCCGGATCCAGCGACCGTCGGACAGGGCGCGTTCGACCGGCGGGCCGAAGGTGCGATGCTCGGCGACGAGCGCCTCCTCGACCGCGGCCGGCCCGGCATCGTCGAGGGCGAACTGTCCCCTTTCGATCGCGGCGCGGACGATCGAACGGTAGCTGGCGCCCACGTCGATCCGGGGACCGACGCGATCGAGGATGGCCCGGTAGCGGGCGTTGCAGATGACGAGGCGGTCGTCGCGGTCGTACAGGACGAACCCGTCGGGCACGCTCTCGATCGCATCCTCCAGCCGCTGCCGGGCGAGGATGGCGTCCGCCTCCGACCGCCGACGCGCCTCGACCTCGCGGGCGAGGCGTGTCCAGGCCGCCAGCACGATCATCATGCTCACCGCGAGGAGGAGCGCGAGGGGGGTCAGGTGATCGAGCGACGTCGCGATCAGTTCCGCACGGTCCACCCCCACCGTGACGACGAAGGGCCATTGCCGGACGGTCGCGTAGGCGGCCAGAAGGGTGGTGCCGCCCACCGTCGTCTCGAACGGCCCCCGCCCCTCGTCCCAGGGGCCGATCGGCGGCAGCGGCAACCGGTCCCCCACGCGGACGCGCAGGCTCTCGCTCGTCCCGACCACGGCGCCGCCGACGTCCTGCACCAGCATCCGGTAGCGGTCGGTCCCGCCGATCACCGCGTAGAGGTCGCCGAACACCTGCGGGTTGAAGGCGCCGACGACATGGCGGACCCGTCCCTCGCCCGGCACGGCGACCACGACCGGGACGTGCCAGAGGCCGGCCGGCCCGCGCGCGGGATCGGCGATCGAACGGCCGGGCGCGAGAACGCCGACCACCGCCGACCGCGTCGCGCGGGCCCGGTCGAGGAGATCGCGATCGGGGAACGGGAGCCCGGCCCGTTCGCCCTGGCTGCCGACGAGGACGCGCCCCTCCGCGTCCAGCAGCGCCAGTCCGCGGATCACCGGCCCCTCCGCGAAGCCGCGCAGGCGGGCGGGCGTCGGCAGGTCGGCGGCGTCGGCCAGCGCGTCGGCGGCCAGCGCGTCGGCGGCCAGCGCGTCGGCGGCCGCGCGGACGGTCGCCTGCGCCAGGGTCAGCGTCCGGCTCGCCTGATCCTCGAGGAGCGCGGCGAGGGTCTGGACGGACCGTCGCGCCTCGTCCGTGGCGGCACGGCGGGTCGTCCACGCCTGGACCGCGCCGATGACGCCGAAGATGAGGAGACCGAGCAAGAAGAGCGCTGCAAGCTCGCGGTTCCCACCGGACGGTTGGCGCGGCTCGACCATTCGACCTATAACTCCCGAGCTTCCGAACGACCGACCGTGCCAGATCGGTCGTTCCCGTCGCAAGGAACAGAACGGATGTATCGGCTCGCGAGAATCGGTGTCCTGGCCCTGCTCTGCATGCTGCCGACCGCCGCCATGGCCGGCGCGGCGGACGACGTCGTGGCCCGGGGCCGGCTTCAGGTCTGCATCTGGCCCGACTACCACTCGATCACCTACCGGAGCCCGCGGACGCAGGAGCTGACCGGCATCGACATCGATCTCGCGCGGGCCTTCGCCGCCGACCTCGGCGTCACGGCGAGCTTCGTCGAGACGAGCTTCCCGGGCTTCATGGACGCGCTGGACGAACGCCGCTGCGACGTCGCGATGTTCGGCGTCGGCATCACGCCGGCCCGGGCCGAGCGGGTCTCTTTCTCCGAGCCATACCTGCGCAGCGGCATCTATGCGGTGGCGAGCCGGTCGGGCGGCGTCGTCCGGACCTGGGACGACATCGACCGGCCGGGCGTCGTCGTCGCGGTGCAGGCGGGCACCTTCATGGTCGACGCCATGCGCCGGACGCTCGCGGCGGCCACCCTCGACGTCATCGCCCCGCCGCGCACGCGCGAGGAGGAGGTTCGCGCGGGGCGCGCCGACGTGTTCATGAGCGATTATCCCTACACGCGCCGCATGGTCGCCTT
>JBIJED010000029.1:0-11602 GCA_044343785.1 Azospirillales bacterium
TCCGGGCCGGAGCACTGGCAGAGCCGCTGGCAGGCGAAGCTCTCCACGGCGAGCCGCATCTGGGAGCCGGTGATGGCCGATGCGCGCCGCGACGACTGGGTGGAAGCCCTCGTGAAGGGCGTGAAGGCGGCGGAGAAGCCGGTGGTGCTCGTGGCCCACTCGCTCGGCGTCATCGCAACCGCCCATGCCGCGCCGCTGCTTTCGGAGAAGGTGCGCGGCGCGTTTCTAGTCGCGCCCTCGAATGTCGAGCGCGACAATCTCACGGCCGGGATCGACCGCGCCTTCGCGCCGGTGCCGCGTGATCCGCTGCCCTTCCCCTCGCTGCTCGTGGCAAGCCGCAACGATCCGTTCTGCGATTACGAGAAGGCCGACGAATTCGCTGCGAGCTGGGGTTCCCTGCTCGTCGATGCGGGGGAGGCCGGGCACATCAATGCCGATGCGGGCTTTGGCCCCTGGCCCGAGGGCCTGATGCGCTTCGCGGGCTTTCTGAGCCGCCTCTGATCCGCAAAAAGCCAACCGAGGGCGGCTTTTTTGCATGCTCTTCCTTTGTCGTCGCGAGGAGCGAAGCGACGTGGCGATCCAGAAGGTCTGGATCGCCGCCTCGGCCGCGCTGCGGCCTTCTCGCAATGACAGCCGCGTTGCGGCCTTCTCGCAATGACAGCCGCGCTGCGGCCTTCTCGCAATAACGGGCGCGTTCAAGCATTTTTTCGAAGAAGCGGATACCGGTTCTTCAAAGAAAATGCGGTAAACAACAAAAGCGTAGAGCGGTCGATCTCATTCATTCAGATCGAATTTCGCTTTAGCGCGAATAGAATTCGATCACGAGGTTCGGCTCCATCTGCACCGCGTAGGGCACATCCGTGAGGCCGGGGACGCGGGCGAGCTTCGCCGTGAACTTCGAGTGATCGACCTCGACATAATCCGGCACATCGCGCTCGGCGAGGCCAACCGCTTCCTGCACGAGGATCATGTTCTTGGCGGCATCGCGCAGTTCGATCACGTCGCCCGGCTTCACCGAATAGGACGCAATGTTCACGCGTTGACCATTGACCTTCACGTGGCCATGGCTGACGAACTGGCGGGCGGCGAAGACGGTCGGCACGAATTTCGCGCGGTAGACCACCGCGTCGAGGCGGCGCTCGAGCAGGCCGATGAGGTTCTCGCCGGCGTCACCGCGCATGCGGATCGCCTCGGCATAGTAGCGGCGGAACTGCTTCTCGGAGATCGAGCCGTAATAGCCCTTCAGCTTCTGCTTGGCGCGGAGCTGGGTGCCGAAATCCGACATCTTGCCCTTGCGGCGCTGGCCGTGCTGGCCCGGGCCGTATTCGCGCTTGTTCACCGGGGATTTCGGACGGCCCCAGATGTTCTCGCCCATGCGGCGATCGATCTTGTATTTCGCTTCGTGACGCTTCGACATCGTCGTTTCCTTTTGGCGGATCAGCCCGAAAACGACGGCAACCCGAACGGCAATGCCATTCAGGGGTTCCACCATCGCGTTCCAGCCAGACCCGAACGGGTGAGGCCCCGAAGGGCAGAGCTTGGAACGCCCCTCCTCTCGCCTTCCCCTCCGGAGAGGTTTGGCGCGACAGACACACGAAACCGGTGCCACGGGTGCGTATCCCATCCCGGAGCAGGCTCGCGCGAGGGAGAGGGGGCTATCGCCGCTGGACGGGATAAAGTCAAGCCGGAAGCGCGAGAATCCGCTCCGCCACGGCCTGCAGGGCGGCATCCGCGCCGGGTTTCGTGGAATGAGCCTGAAACTGCCCCTCCCCCGGCGCCTCGCGGGCCAGCACCTGCACCACCCGCCGCGCGATGGCCGGAGCGGGGTCGATCCATTCCACCGGCCAGGGCTGGAGTGCCTTCAGGCGCTCCAGCAGCAGCGGATAATGCGTGCAGGCGAGCACAATGTGATCCGTGCGTCGCCGGTCCTTCTCCACGAAACAGGGGGTGATTTCAGCCAAGATCGCCTCATCCGGCACATTCTCGCCGCGCAGGGCCCGCTCGGCGAGGCCCGCCAGAGCCTTCGAGCCGACAAGCGTGACATCCACGCCCCGGGCAAAATCGCGGATGAGATCGATGGTGTAGTCGCGCCTCACGGTTCCCGGGGTTGCGAGGACGGAGACAAGCCCGCTTTTCGTGGCCGCCGCCGCCGGCTTGATGGCCGGAACGGTGCCGACGATCGGCATGGAAAAGCGCGCGCGCATGGCCGGCAGCACCAAGGTCGAGGCTGTGTTGCAGGCGATCACCACGCAATCCGCCGGAAAATCCGCAAGCGCCGAGCCGATCACGTCGAGAACACCGGAGATCAGTTCATCCGGCGATAACGCGCCATAGGGAAAGCGCGCGTCATCCGCGAGGTAGTGGTAATCCGCACCCGGCAGCGAGGCGCGGATCGCGCGGAACACGGTCAGGCCGCCAAGCCCGGAATCAAAGACGAGAATGCGCGGCTTCGCGCCCGTTTCTGCTGCGGCTTCGCCCATCTGCCCCGGCCTTTCGGCGAAGAGCTAGCCGAGATTCGCGCGGCAACAGCAAGCCGATCAGATCATCTTGCGGATCATCCCGATCGCGCGAGCGCCGGCGAGCGCGGCACCGCCGGCTGTCATGGAGCCGGAACCGGCCGAAGCCTCGCCCGCGAAATACAGGCGGTTCGCCACGGGCCGGGCCAGCGCCTCGCGCTGGTCGGCCTGCCCCGGCCTTGCGATCGAATAGCCCCCGAGCGCGAGCGGGTCGGCACTCCAGCCCGCGAGGCGGCCGCCGCGGAAGGCCTTGCGGGCATCCGCGCCGAGGATCGCGATGAGCCGGCCGAGCATGTGATCCACCGCCGCCGCCTCGCCCGAAGCGGCAACCGAACGCGCGTAATCGCCACCGAAATGCGCGACGACAAGATCGTTGCCCCAGGGCCAGAATTCGAAATTGACAAGATCGCCGCGACTGCCGCTATCGAAGAACTGCGTCCAGGGGGATTGGCCGAATTTCGTGCCCTCGAATTTCAGTGCAAGCTTCGTGAGCGCCCCCATGCCGAGGCCGTCGAGTGCCCGGCGCGTTTCGGCGGGCAGTTCGGGCGTGAAGCGAATGGAGCCGGATTTCAGCACATTGACCGAGACGGTGACGATCACCGCCCGCGCCGTCACGGTGCCCCGCGGTGTCTCGAGCCGCACGGCAGGTCCGGAATGATCGACCGCCGTCACCGGGGTCGAAAGCGCGATATCGAGCCCCCGGGCATAGCCTTCGAGCAGGCGCCCATAGCCGCGCGGCAATACGAGATCTTCACCCGCATCAAGCCGCTGGTAATCGCGGATCGACACGCGATCGGCATCCTCGCCGAGGCTCAGCAGGGTCATGCCGCTGGCGGCTTCCGGCTGGTCCGGGCTCAGCCGGCGCGCGGCCTCGCCGAAGGACATGTCCGTGGTCGCGGGCTCGCCATCCAGCACGCCGGAGAGGCGCCAGAATCCGCCGCGCCGGCGGCTGCGCTCCTCGCCGGAAAGGCGGCGGCCATTGGAGAAAACGTCGAAACCGCCCCAGAGGCCGCTATCGCTGATCGCCTCGATGCCCAGACTTTTCGCGATTGCCGTCCAGGGATTGCTCTCCGACCAGTGAATATAGAAGGCACCGGCCTCGAAATCCGAGCCGAGGCTCGCATCGGTGAAGACCCGCCCGCCCACGCGGGCGCCGGCCTCGAAGATCCGCGCTGTCAACCCCTCCGCCCGCGCCCGATGCGCGGCATGAAGGCCCGCGGCGCCCGCGCCGATGATCGCGACATCCAGCAACGCGATCCCTTGCGCGCGCGCCGCCGCATTCGCCACAAAGGGCGCGGCCAGCGAACCAGCGAGAAGGGCGCGACGGGAAATCATGGGGTCAACCTCGGCACCAGAAATACGCCGGATTCCCTTTCGCGGATGCAGCATTCGTGGCTCTTCACGCATCCGTGACAGCCGGCGCCTCGCCCTCGGCCAAGGGGTTCTTCGAGCCCGGCTTCTTCGAGCCCGGCTTCTTGCCGCCCTTGGCGAGCAGGTCGATCATGCCCCAGAGCGTGCGGATATCCTGCTCGGTGGGCGCCATGCGGTGGATGATGTTCCTGAGGTTGCGCATCATCACCGGCTTCTTGCCCTCGGGGTGGAAGAAGCGCACGCGATCCAGCTCCTGTTCGAGGAAGCCGAAGAACTGGCCCACCATGCCCTGCGCGGCGGGCGGGCTCGGTTCGGGCATGGTGAAGGGCAGCACATCGCCCTGCGCGGCGCGCATCCATTCATAGCCCGTGAGCAGCACGGCCTGCGCGAGGTTCAGCGAGGCATAATCCGGGTTCACCGGGAAGGTGATGATGGAGGAGGCCGCCATCACTTCATCACTCTCCAAGCCGGTGCGCTCCGGCCCGAACATCAGCCCCACCTTCTGTCCCGACGCGACGCGGCTTGCCGCCTCCGGCAAGGCGATGGCCGGGGCCTGCACGGGTTTCGCCTGCTCGCGGAAACGCGCGGTGGTGGCATAGACGTGGTGCAGATCGAAAAGCGCGGCATCGAGCGTGTCGTAATGCTTCGCTGCGGTGAGGATATGCGTCGCGCCGGCAGCGGCCGAGAACGCGCCCTTCTTCAGCGCGGATTTCTGCGGCCAGCCATCGCGCGGGGCGACGAGCCGCATCTCGGAGAGGCCGAAATTCGCCATGGCGCGGGCGCACATGCCGATATTCTCGGCGAGCTGCGGCCGCACGAGGATGACAACCGGTGCCGGTCGCCGGAGGTTCTGCTGCGTTGCCTCGCTCATGCCTGCCGCCCCTGCCTGTGCTTTCTCGCCAGATGAGGCGCGCCTGGCGCGCGGTCAACCCGTTCCACGCATTCCCTTCCCCCGAAAGCCTCATGCCGGATCGGCTTCCGCTCGCGCGCACGCGATGCTATAGCCCGCGCCGGTCCGTTCGCGCATGCAGGGCGCCGGCGGGGGAAACGAGCTTCAGGCATTGGATCGCGGGGACATGATGAACAAGATCAAGGTCAGAAATCCGGTTGTGGAGATGGACGGGGACGAGATGACCCGGATCATCTGGCAGGCCATCAAGGACAAGCTGATCCACCCCTATCTCGACATCGATCTGCATTATTACGATCTCGGCATCGAATATCGCGACCAGACCAATGACAAGGTGACGATCGAGGCCGCAGAGGCCACCAGGAAACATGGCGTCGCCGTGAAATGCGCGACCATCACGCCCGACGAGGCGCGCGTGAAGGAATTCAACCTCAAGGAAATGTGGAAGTCGCCGAATGGCACCATCCGCAACATCCTTGGCGGCGTGATCTTCCGCGAGCCGATCATCTGCAAGAACGTGCCGCGCCTCGTGCCGGGCTGGACCCAGCCGATCGTCATCGGCCGCCATGCCTTCGGCGACCAGTACCGCGCGACGGACGTGAAGCTGCCGGGTCCCGGCAAGCTGACGATGACCTTCGCGCCGGCAGGCGGCGGCCCGGTGCAGAGCTGGGAGATCTTCGACTTCGACGGCGGCGGCGTCGCGATGGGCATGTACAACACGGACGAGTCGATCACCGGCTTCGCCCGCGCCTGCTTCAACTACGCGCTCGCGCGAAACTACCCGCTCTACCTGTCGACGAAGAACACGATCCTCAAGGCCTACGACGGGCGCTTCAAGGACATCTTCGCCGAGGTGTACGAGAGCGGGTTCAAGGACCGCTACGCCAAGGCCGGCCTCACCTACGAGCACCGGCTGATCGACGACATGGTCGCCGCGGCGCTGAAGTGGGAGGGCGGGTTCGTCTGGGCCTGCAAGAACTACGACGGCGACGTGCAGTCGGACACCGTGGCGCAGGGCTTCGGCTCGCTGGGCCTGATGACGTCGGTCCTCCTGACGCCCGACGGGAAGACCGTCGAGGCGGAGGCGGCGCACGGCACCGTCACCCGGCACTTCCGCGAGTACCAGAAGGGCAAGGAGACGTCCACGAACCCGATCGCATCGATCTTCGCCTGGACCCAGGGCCTGACCTACCGCGGCCAGTTCGACGGGACGCCGGACCTCGTCCGCTTCTCCAAGACGCTGGAGACGGTCTGCGTGGACACGGTCGAGAGCGGGAAGATGACCAAGGACCTCGCCATCCTGGTCGGGCCCGAGCAGCCCTGGCTGACGACCGGCCAGTTCCTCGACGCGGTCGCGGCGAACCTCGACAAGGCGCTCGGCTGACGTCATGAGCGACGGGGAAGCCCCCTCCCCCGGCCCGCCGCCGACCCTGGACGACGTCCGGGCGGCGGCGGCGGCGCTCGACGGAGTCGTCCCCCGCACGCCACTGGTGCGGGCCGGCCGGCTCTCGGCCGATCTCGGCTGCGAGATCCGGTTCAAGCTGGAGACGGTCCACCACACCGGCTCCTTCAAGGAGCGCGGGGCCTACAACCTCCTGCGCCTGCTCTCGCCGGCGGAAAGGGCGGCCGGCGTCGTCGCCATGTCGGCCGGCAACCACGCCCAGGGCGTCGCCTACCATGCGGGCCGCCTCGGCATCCCGACGACCATCGTCATGCCGCGGGGAACGCCCTTCACGAAGGTGGAGCGCACGCGCGCCTACGGGGCGAACGTGACGCTCGAGGGCGAGACGCTGTCGGAGGCCGAGGCCGCCGCGCACCGCATCGCCGTCGACCGCGGCCTCGTCTTCGTGCATCCCTACGACGACGCCCGCATCGTCGCGGGCCAGGGCACGATCGCGCTGGAGATCCTCGACGGCTGGCCGGAGGTCGACACCCTCGTCGTGCCGATCGGCGGCGGCGGGCTGATCGGCGGCATCGCGCTGACGGCCAAGGCGCTGCGGCCCGACGTCGCGGTCGTCGGCGTCCAGACCACCCTCTATCCCGCCATGGCGCAGGCGGTGCGCGACGAGCCGCCCGCCCTGCCCGGCGGGGCCACGGTGGCCGAGGGCATCGCCGTGAAGCGGCCGGGCGCCCTGACCGTCGGGATCGTCCGCCGCCACGTCGACCGCATCGCGCTCGTCGACGAGGCCGCGATCGAGGACGCGGTCGAACGCCTCGCGACGGTGCAGAAGACCGTCGCCGAGGGGGCGGGGGCGGCGGGGCTCGCCGCGATCCTCGCCGATCCGGACCGATTCGCGGGGCGGCGGGTGGCCGTCGTGGTCTGCGGCGGCAACATCGACCCGCGGATCCTCGCCTCGATCCTGATGCGTGGCCTCGTGCGCGCCGGGCGGATGGTGCGGCTGCGCATCGGCATCGTCGACCAGCCGGGGGTGCTCGCGCGGGTGACGGCGCTGCTCGGCGCCGCCGACGCCAACATCGTCGAGGTCAACCACCATAGGATGTACAGCCACGTCCCGGTCCGGATGGCCGAGGTCGACGTGACGGTCGAGACGCGCGACGGCGCGCACGTTCACGAAATCGTGCGGCGGCTGGAGAACGCGGGATTCCGCGCCGAACGCATGCGCGACGTCGATTGAGGGTGGCGGTTCCGGACGCACCGTCACTTTTTGGAGGATGACGCCGCCCTTTGGCTGTATAGTGCATCGCATCGTTCGCGGTAGCCCGGGCGCATTCCATGAATCTCATCATCGGCGCGATCGCCGTCGTCGTCTGCACCCTCGGGGGCTACGTCGCCATGGGCGGGAAGCTCCTGGTGCTCTGGCAGCCGTTCGAGCTGGTGATCATCTTCGGCTCGGCGTGCGGCGCATACGTCACCGCGAACTCGTCCCAGGTGCTCAAGGTCACGCTCGGCAGCATCGGCAAGGTGATGAAGGGCCCGAAGTACAAGCGGGAACACTTCGTCGAGCTGCTGACGCTCCAGTACCAGGTCTTCAAGGTCGCCAAGACCCGGGGCCTGCTGGCGCTGGAACAGCACATCGAGAAGCCGAAGGAGAGCTCCCTGTTCGCGCAGTTTCCGCTCTTCTTCAACGAAGAGCACGCGCTGACCTTCCTTTGCGACTACCTGCGCCTCATGACGCTGGGCTCCGACAATCCGCACGAGCTCGAGGCGCTGATGGAGGAGGAGATCGAAGTCCACCATCACGAGGCGATGGAGGTGGCGGGCGCGTTGCAGACGATGTCCGACGGCATGCCCGCACTGGGGATCGTCGCCGCCGTGCTGGGCGTCATCAAGACCATGGGCTCGATCACCGAGCCGCCCGAGGTCCTCGGAAAGCTGATCGGCGGCGCGCTCGTCGGCACGTTCCTCGGCGTGTGGCTGTCCTACGGGTTCATCGGCCCGATCGCGTCCCGGCTGAAGGGGATCGCGGAGGCGGAGCTGAAGTACTGGCAGTGCATGAAGGCCGGTCTCATGGCGCACCTGCACGGTTCGGCGCCGGCGATCTCGGTCGAATATGCCCGCAAGGCGTTGGCCACGGACATCCGGCCGAACTTCTACGAGGTGGAAGAGGCCTGCTCGGCCCTCCCGCCCGCCTGACGCAGTCTTAGGGGAAGGTCGTGGCGGGCAAGGAAACGAACAAGCCGGTCATCATCGTCAAGAAGAAGAAGGTCGGTCACGACGCGCACCATGGCGGTGCATGGAAAGTGGCCTACGCCGACTTCGTGACCGCGATGATGGCGTTCTTCCTGCTGTTGTGGCTCCTCAACGTCACGACGTCGGAGCAGCGGCAGGGGATCGCCGATTATTTCACGCCCGTCAGCGTGTCCAAGAACACCAGCGGCAGCGGCGGCCTCCTCGGCGGACTCGTGATCACCGTTCCCGGCGCCCAGATCTCCGCCTCCTCGAGCTCCGTGATCGAGGACATCCCTTCCCAGGGCCGTCCCGGCTTCGCGTCGGAGGCCGTCGACGGAGCGGAGGAGCCGACGTCGCCGGAGGGCGATCCGAACCAGCAGCAGATCGCCCAGGGGCGGGACGGCACGCAGAACGGCTCCGGCACCGCCGGCAACACGGCCGGCACCGGCAGCACCGGTAACCAGATCGGCTCCGGCATCCGCTTCATGTCGCCGCCGCAGAACGTGCCCGTGCCCCAGGGGACGGCGCAGCCGGCCCAGATGCCGCCGGGTCCGCAGCGGACGGTGGCGGGGACGGGCAACGCGAACGTCGATCCCGCCGTGCTCGAGCGACTCGAGCAGACCCAGCGCGAGCAGGCCGCCTTCGAGGCCGCCGAGGCTCAGCTGCGCCAGGCGATCCAGGCCGTTCCCGATCTGCAGGTGTTCCAGCAGAACCTCGTCATCGACCAGACGCCCGAGGGTCTGCGGATCCAGATCGTCGACCAGGAGGGGAACTCGATGTTCCCAAGCGGCTCGGCCCAGGTGCCGCCGCAGACGCGCCAGCTGCTGACCCTCGTCGCGCAGGCGGTGCGCCAGCTTCCCAACCGCCTGTCGGTCGCGGGCCACACCGACGGCACGCCGTTCACCCGCCAGAACTACGACAACTGGGACCTGTCCACGGACCGCGCGAACTCCAGCCGCCGCGCGCTCCTCGCCGCCGGCGTGGCCGACACCCGCTTCGCGACGGTCGTGGGCCGGGCCGACCGCGAGCCGCTGGTGCCGGAGACCCCGAACTCCCCGCGCAACCGCCGGATCTCCATCGTCCTGCTGAGCCAGCTCGACCCGCAGGCCACGGGCGGGGGCGGCACCGGTGCCCCGGCGCAGCCGCCCGCCGGCAGCACGACGCCGACGGCGCCCGCCCAGCGCGCGGCCGTTCCTGTCCCCGCAGCGCCCGACCCGGCCGCCACTGCGCCGCAGCCGGGCGCGCCCGGTCCGGTCCGGCTGCCGGGCGCGGCACCGGCCTCGGCGCCGGCCACTCCGCCGTCGGCGGCACCGTCCGTCCCGACCGCGCCGCCCGCTCCCGCGCCGCCCGCTCTCGCGCCGCCGTCCTCGGCCGCCGTACCGGCGACGCAGATCCTTCCGGTCGCCGGTCCCGTGCCCCCCGCCCGGTCGCCCCAGAACTGACCCTCGCCGCCGCCGGAGGGCGGAGCCGGGCCGTCAGTCGACCGCCGTCGTCACCGCGCGGTTCTGTTCCCGTGTCTTGAGGAACCGGATCTTCGGAAAGTCCTCCTGCGTCCGGTTCATGTGCCAGCCGTTCCGCGCGAGGAAGACGAGCGCACCGTCGTGATCCTCCGCCAGCGCGGATCGGTTGCCGTCGACGAACCGTTCCAGTTCGGCGCGGTCGTCGCACTCGACCCATCGCGCCGCATCGACCGGAGCGGGCTCGAACCGGGCGGCGATCCCGTATTCCGCATCGATGCGCGCGGCCAGCACCTCGAACTGGAGCGGCCCGACCACGCCGACGATCCAGTCGGCGCCCAGCATCGGCTTGAACACTTGGCTGGCCCCCTCCTCCGCGAAATGCTCGAGCGCCTTGCGCAGGTGCTTCACCCGCATCGGATCGTCCGGCCGCACGCGTTGCAGAAGCTCGGGGGCGAAGGAGGGCACGCCGGTGAAGCGGATCTCCGCGCCTTCGGTCAGCGTGTCGCCGATCCGGAGCGACCCATGGTTGGGAATGCCGATGATGTCGCCCGGCCACGCGTCCTCGGCCAGTTCCCGGTCGCGGGCGAGGAACAGGACCGCGTTGTTGACGGCGATCTGCTTGCCCGACCGGACGTGCTTCAGCTTCATGCCCCGACGGAAATGGCCCGATGCGAGGCGGACGAAGGCGATGCGGTCCCGGTGGTTCGGGTCCATGTTCGCCTGCACCTTGAAGACGAAGCCGGCCACCTTCGGCTCGGAGGGCTCGACCGGCCGGGGATCGGCCGGCTGGGGTCGCGGCGAGGGCGCATCGCGCGCGAGTCCCGCCAGCAGTTCCTGGACCCCGAAATTGTTGATCGCGCTGCCGAAGTAGATCGGCGTGAGGTTGCCGGCGCGATAGGCGTCGAGATCGAACGCCGGCATCAGCCCGCGCGCCATCTCCACCTCCTCGCGCAGCCGCTTCACGGCGTCCTTCGGCAGGCGCCGGTCGAGTTCGGGATCGTCGAGGCCGTTGCAGGTCACCGCCTCCGCCACCCGGTCGCCCTTCGTGCGGTCGAACAGGAGGAGGCTGTCCGCCATCAGGTCGTAGCAGCCGAGGAAGTCGCGCCCCGAGCCGATCGGCCAGGAGGCGGGCGTCACCTCGATCTGGAGGGTCTGTTCGATCTCGTCGATCAGCTCGAACGGGTCCCGCGCCTCACGGTCCATCTTGTTGACGAACGTCGTGATCGGAACGTCGCGCAGGCGGCAGACCTCGAACAGCTTGCGGGTCTGGGTCTCGATGCCCTTCGCCCCGTCGATGACCATGACGGCGCTGTCGACGGCGGTGAGCGTCCGGTAGGTGTCCTCGGAGAAGTCCTCGTGGCCGGGCGTGTCGAGCAGGTTGAAGGTGCGGTCGTCGAAGTCGAACGTCATGACCGACGCCGTCACCGAGATGCCGCGCTCGCGCTCCACCTTCATCCAGTCCGACCGGGCGCGCCGCTGGTCGCCCCGTGCCTTGACCGCGCCCGCCATCTGGATGGCTCCGCCGAACAGCAGCAGCTTTTCCGTGAGCGTGGTCTTGCCGGCGTCGGGGTGGGCGATGATCGCGAATGTGCGGCGGCGGGCGATCTGCTCGGACAGGGTCATGGAATCCCGAAGGCTCGAAACCGGGCGGGGGCTCCGCTCAGATAACCATTCCGCATCGGCGGCGCCATGGCCGGCCCGCCCGCCGCGCGCC
>JBIJED010000030.1:0-11592 GCA_044343785.1 Azospirillales bacterium
GCCGCCGGTCGGGCGGGGGTGGAGAGGATCGCACCCGCCGCCGCCGCCTGTCGACCCGCCGACGTTGCGGCCGAACCGCCTTCCTGATACGGGAGCCGGAGACGAACCACGTGCCGCGACAGGCGGCCGTCAACGGGAGGAGGCCTGCATGTTCGCCCTCACGCTCCGCCGCGCCGTCGCCGCGGCGGCCCTCGTGCTCGCCGCGGGCCCGCTCGCGGCCCAGACCTATCCGACCAAGCCCATCCGGGCCATCGTGCCCTTCGCCGCCGGCAGCGCCACCGACACGGTCGCCCGCGTCTATGCCCAGCGCATGTCCGAGACGCTGGGCCAGCCGATCGTGGTGGAGAACCGGGCGGGCGCCAACGGCCTGATCGGCGCGGACGCGGTCGCCAAGGCCGCCCCCGACGGCTACACGATCCTCTTCGGCACGAACTCGACCAACGCCGCCGCCCCCGCGCTCTTCCGCCAAGTGCCCTTCGACCACGAGAAGGACTTCGCGCCGGTCGGCTTCCTGGCCTCGGTGCCGCTGATCGTGACGGTCAACAGGAACGTCCCGGCGAATACTCTCGCGGAGTTCATCGCCTATGCGAAGGCGAACCCGGGCCGGATCAACTTCGCCTCGGCCTCCGCCTCCCAGCGGGTGTCGACCGAGATGCTGGCCTCCATGGCGGGCATCAAGCTGACGGTCATCCCCTACCGCAGCTCGCCCCAGGCGATCACCGACGTGATCTCGGGGCAGGTGCAGATGTTCACCGCCGACCTCGCCGTGACGCTGTCGCAGGTGAAGGAGGGGAACGTCCGCGGCCTCGCGGTCACCTCGCGCACCCGGTCGGCCAAGATCCCCGAGCTGCCGACGGTGGAGGAGGCGGGCAACCTGCCGGGCTACGAGCTGATCGCCTGGTTCGGCCTGTTCGCCCCGGCGAACACGCCGGCGGCCGTCGTCGCGCGGCTGAACCGGGCCGTGAACGAGGCCGCGGGCCATGCCGACGTGCGCGGCCGGCTGGTCGACGCGCTCGGCATGGACTTCGCCCCTTCCACCCCCGCCGAACTGGCGGCCCGGGTGAAGGTCGAGGCGGCCAAGTGGGCCAAGGCCGTCGCCGACGCGGGCATCGAGCAGGAATGACCGGCGCCGGACGGACCGTCCGGATCGGCTGCGGCGCCGGCGATGCCGGCGACCGCTGGGAGCCCTCGGAGTTGGCCATCGTTCCGCAGGGCAAGCAACGCCTCGATGTCCGCCTCGGCCGACGCGACGGCGTCGTGCGTCGCCGGGACCAGACGGGCGACCGTGCCGCGTGACGCGTCGGGCCGACCGTCGCGATGCGGGCTCACCCCCACAGCGCCGGATCGGCCGGGTGCACGAGGCTCCCCTCGAAGCGCAGCGGCGGGTCGCGGTCGCGGGCCATCCAGAGAGGGCCGTCGAGGTCGACGAACGCCACCCCCTGCGCCACAAGGACGCCGGGCGCCATGGCGAGCGACGTGCCCATCATGCAACCGACCATCACCCGGAACCCCGCGGCACGCGCCGCCGCCCGGAGGCGCAGGGCCTCGGTCAGGCCGCCGGTCTTGTCCAGCTTGATGTTCACGATCTGGTACTTGGGCTTCAGCGCAGGCAGGTCGTCGGCCGTGTGGCAGCTCTCGTCCGCGCCGATCGGCACCGGGAAGGTGCGCCCCGCCAGCGCGGCGTCGGCGTCGGCGTGGAGCGGCTGTTCGATCATCTCGACGCCGAGTTCGGCGAAGGCGGCGGCGTAGCGGTCGAGATGGTCCGTCGACCAGCCCTCGTTCGCGTCGACCACGATGCGGCTCCGCGGCGCGGCCCTGCGGATCGCCGTCACCCGCTCGAGGTCGCCGTCGCCGGTCAGCTTCAGCTTGAGCATCGGCCGGTGCGCGTTCGCCGCCGCCTGGGCCGCCATCGCCTCCGTCTCGTCGAGGCTGATGGTCATCACCGTGACGACCGGCCCCGGCTCGGGCAGGCCCGCGAGTTGCCAGACCGGCCGCCCCGTCCGCTTGGCCTCCAGGTCCCACAGCGCGCAGTCGAGCGCGTTGCGCGCAGCCCCGGCCGGCAGGGCCGTCCGGAGTTCGGCACGGGTCATCCCCTCCCCGATCGGGCCCGCCATGTGCAGGATGTCCGCGATCACCCCCTCGCGCGTCTCGCCGTAGCGCCTGTAGGGGGTGCATTCGGCCCGGCCGACCGCGTCGCCGTCGCGGATCTCCACCGTCACCACCTCCGCCGTCGTCCGCGCCCCGCGGGAGATGCGGAAGACGGTGCGCAGCGGGAAATCCTCGGGGATCGCGGTCAGGACCGGCATGTCAGAACGCCCTCTGGATCGCGTCCACCACATTGGCGCAGCCGGTGCGGACCGGGTCGCAGGCGGGCAGGCCGTGCTCGTCCTCGACCCTCTTCAGATAGGCGTGGGCGTCGGCCTCCGACATCGAAAAGGTGTTGATGGCGAGGCCCAGCACGCCCTTGCAGGCGGGGTTGGTGATCCGCGCCGCCGCCACGTGGGCGGCCATGGTGTCCGCGATGGACGGAACGGGTCGCCCCGGCAGGCCGCGCATGTGGGGGCGCGTCGGCTCGTGCACGCACACCAGCGCGTCCGGCTGGCTGCCGTGGCACAGCCCCAGCGTCACCCCGCCGTAGGAGGGGTGCAGCACCGATGCCTGCCCCTCCACGATGTCCCAATGGTCGGGATCGTCGGCGGGGGCGAGCCATTCGACCGCACCCGCCACGAAGTCCGACACCACCGCGTCGACCGACACGCCCGACCCGGCGATCAGGATCCCCGTCTGGCCCGTCGCGCGGAAGTCGGCGTTCATGCCCCGCGCCCGCATCTCCTTCTCGAGTGCCAGCGCGGTGAACATCTTGCCGATCGAACAGTCGGTGCCGACGGTCAGGATGCGCCGACCCGGGCGCTTGACGCCGTTGCCGATCTCGAACTCCTGGCTCGGGTGGCGCACGTCGAACAGCGTCCGGCCGAGCTGTGTCGCCTTCGCCGCCACCTCCGGGATGTCGGAGACCTTGTTGTGCAGGCCGGACGCGATGTCCATCCCGGCGTCCAGCGCCGCCAGCATCGTCTCGATCCACGACGGCGAGAAGCGCCCGCCCCGGTTCGCGACGCCGACGATCAGCGTCTTCGCCCCGGCTTCCGCGGCGGCGGCGATCGACAGGTCGGGCATGCCGAGGTCGGCCTTGCAGCCGGGAAGGCGCAGCTGGCCGAGGCACCAGTGGCGGCGCCACTGGGCGACGCCGTCCGCCGTCTTGGCCGCGAGCTGGTCCGGCGCATCGCCGATGAAGAGGAGATAGGGATGGCGGATCTGCACGGCCGTCGGCTCCGATGACTGGGACACGCGCCAGTCTAGCCCAACCTGCGGGTGGCGGAAGGCCCGATCACAGCGGCGGGTGCGGCACCGTCAGGAGACGCGCGGCGGGCGGATCGCGGACGACGGCGGCCGCACCCGTCGGCCGACGGACCTCGATCCCGTCCATCCGCGGCGTGCGGCCGAGCCCGAAATGCGCCACCGGCTCCATCTGGCAGAGAGAGCCCGATCCCGCGCACACCGCCCGCGCCTGCGTCCGCCCGCCGCGCCCCCCCCCGACAATGGCGGGAACCAACCGCGCGAAGCGTTGTTCACGACGGGTGTCACGGCGACCCGATGCCTCCCCGCCACTGGGCGACGGGTGGCGGCGATGGCTCTTCTGGGCCGTCGTCGCCACCGTCGCCCTTTTCTCGTTCCAACGCCTCGGCGACGCCCTCGCCCCGCTGCTGGCCGCCCTGCTGATCGGGATGGCGCTCGAACCGCTCGCCCGTCGCCTCGTCGACCGGGGCATGGGCCGGACGGCCGCGGCGGCGACGGTGACCGTCGCGGTCTTCGGCCTCGTCCTCCTCGCGATCGGGATCCTGCTGCCCCTCCTCGGCCAGCAGGCGGCCGGCTTCGCGCAACAGCTGCCGGACCTGCTGGACCGGGCGGCGGCCTGGGCGACGGCGAACGTGGCCCCGCTCGCCGGGCGGTTCGGCATCGCGACCGAGGGCGTCGAGGGCATCGACCTCCGGACGCTGGTCAGCGGGGCGGGAAGCGCCGGCCTGTCGCTGGTCGGCGTCGGCGTGACGGTCGCCGAGGGCATCCTCGTCGCCCTGCTGGTGCCCTTCCTCACCTTCTATCTCGTCCGGGACTGGCCCGACCTCGAGCGCGTCTCGGCCGACCTGCTGCCCCGTCGCTCGGCTCCCCTGATCCGGCGCATCGTCTCCAAGTCGCGGCGGCGGCTGGGCGGCTGGCTCCGTGGGCAGGGGCTGGTCGTGCTCGTGCAGGCGGCCGCCTACGCGACCGGGCTGACGCTGATCGGCCTGTCCTACGGCCTCCTCATCGGCGTGTCGGCCGGGCTCCTCTCGGTCGTTCCCATCGTCGGGCAGGCCCTGATGTTCGTCGTCGCGCTGACCATCGCGCTCCTGCAATCGGGAACGTGGTGGCAGCCGGCGTTGGTGGTCGCCCTGTTCGCGGCGATGGAAGTGATCGAATCGAGCGTCCTCTCGCCCAAGCTCGTCGGCGACCGCATCCGCCTGCACCCCGTCTGGGTGATCATGGCGCTGATCGTCGGCGCGCAGGTGGGCGGGTTCGGGGGCGTGCTTCTCGCCCTGCCGGTCGCGGCCGTGCTGGAGGTGATCGCCGAGGAGGTGGGCGGGTGGTACCGGCGGAGCCGCCTCTACCGGGAGGCCTGAGCACGGCCGCGCCATTGCAATCGGCCTCCCCCCTTCCGAGATCACGGACGATGCCCACGCCCCGCCTTCAGGGTCCCGCCGCGTGACCGGCTCCGTCTCCGACTGGCTCGACCCCGTGCGTCACGGGTTCGACCGGCTGGGCGAGGGGCTGTTCGGGAACACGGTCCGTCTCGGTGTCACGGGGCTCCGGCGGTCGGGCAAGACGGTCTTCGTCACCTCGCTCGTGAACAACCTGCTGAAGGCGGGACGCCTGCCCTTCTTCGGCCCCGCCGCCGAGGGGCGTCTGATCGCGGCCCGGCTGGAGCCGCAGCCGGACCTCGCCGTCCCCCGCTTCGACTACGAGAGCCGCCTCGCGGAGATCGCGGGCAGCCCGCCCCGCTGGCCGCAGCCCACGCGGGCGGTGAGCCGCCTGCGCCTCGCGGTCCGCTATCGCCCGGTCGCGACGCTGCGCCAGTGGATGGGGAGCGAGGCGACCCTCGTCCTCGACATCGTCGACTATCCGGGCGAATGGCTGATGGACCTGCCGATGCTGGGGCAGGACTATGCCGCCTGGTCGGCGCAGACGCTGGCGCTCGCCGAGCGCCCGGTGCGCCGGGACCTCGCGCGGGACTGGGCGGCGCACCTCGCCACGCTCGACCCCGCCGGCCCGGCCGACGAGGCCGCGGCGCGCACCGCGGCCCGCCTCTACACAGCATATCTGGAGGCGTGCCGGGATTCCGACGCGCCGCTCAGCCTGCTCCAGCCCGGCCGGTTCCTCGAACCGGGCGAGATGAAGGACGCGCCCGCGCTCGCCTTCGCGCCCCTGCCCGTGCCGGCGGAGGGCCCGCGGCGCGGCACGCTCGGCCGGCTGATGGCCGACCGCTTCGACGCCTACAGGCGGGCTGTCGTCGGCCGGTTCTTCCGCGAACACTTCGCCCACCTCGACCGGCAGGTGGTGCTGGTCGACCTGCTCGGCGCGCTGAACGGCGGGGCTGAAGGGGTGCGCGACCTCCGCTCGGCCCTCGTCGCGGGGATGGAGGGGTTCCGCCACGGCCGTCCGGGCTGGCTGGAGCGGCTCGTCCGCAGCCGCATCGACAAGGTGCTGTTCGCGGCCACCAAGGCGGACCACGTCGCCTCCAGCCAGCACGCGCTGCTGCGCCGCCTCCTCGGCGAGGCGGTGGACGACGCGCGGAGGTCGATCCGCTTCGAGGGCGCGCAGGTGGAGGCGATGGCGCTCGCCGCCGTCCGGTCGACGGCCAACGTCCGCGCGCCGGTCGGGGGGATCGAGATGGACTGCGTGCAGGGCCTCCGTCCGGGCGACGGCCGGCCCACCGTCCTCTATCCGGGAACCCTGCCGGAACGCCTCGCCGATCTCGACGATCCCGATGGGCCGCGGCACCGGTTCATCGCCTTCGACCCGCCCGCGGGTCTGGGGACGGACGGACGCGGCCTGCCGCACGTGCGGCTCGACGCGGCGCTCGACTTCCTGATCGGAGACCGGCTGTCGTGACCGGCACGCCCCCCCGCCCCCGCTGGACGGCACCGACGGAGATCGATCCCGCCGCGGCGCGGGCGCTGCCGGACCCCGTCCATCCGACCGGACCGGACGACGACGGCGTCCCGGAAGCGGTCGCGGAGGCCGCCGCGGCGCCACGACGGCGCTGGCGGCCGGGTACGTGGCTGGCGGCGGGCGTCGGCGGTCTGGTCGCCGTCGGCATGGGGCTCGACGCGTGGGACCTCGTGCGCCGCGCCTTCCTGACGTCCGACGTGCTCGGCTGGGCGACGGCGGCGCTGCTCGGCCTCACGGCGACGGCGCTCGTCGGCCTCGTCGTGCGGGAGGTGCGCAGCCTCGCCCGCCTCGGCCGGATCGACGGGCTGCGGTCGACGGCCGACCGGCTGGCCGCCGCCGGCGGACATGGCGGGGCCACGGCATGGCTCGCCGAACTCCGCGCGCTCTACGCCGGGCGTCCCGACCTGCGGCCACAGCTCGACGCCCTCGACCGGCACGCGGGCGACCAGCTCGACGACGTCGAGACGATGCGGCTGGCCGACCGCGCGCTCCTGCGCCCGCTCGACCGTCGGGCCTACGCGCTCGTCACGCGCGCGGCGCGCGACACGGCGATCGGCACCGCGGTCAGCCCGGCGGCCGTGCTCGACGCCGCGATCGTGGTCTGGCGCAACCTGCGCCTCGTGCGCGAGGTCGCGGCCCTCTACGGTGCGCGACCGGGCTGGATCGGCTCGGTCCGGCTCTTGCGGCGCATGCTGGAGAACCTCGCCGTCGCGGGTGCGGCCGAGACGGCGGACGGCCTCGTCGCGGACGCGGTCGGCGGGGGCCTCGCCGCCGCACTCTCCTCGCGCGTGGGCCAGGGCGTCCTCAACGGCCTTCTGACCGCGCGGGTCGGGCTGACCGCGATGCACCTGTGCCGGCCCGTCGCCTTCGCGCCGTCCGAACGGCCCGGCCTGGGCGCCATCCGCCGCTCGCTGCTGTCGGTGCCGCGCGACGTCCTGTGAGCCCCGGCCCGCCCCCGGCCCGTGCGATCGGCGTACGCCGAGCGGTCCGGCCGAATGCCCCGGGGGGCATGCTAGAGAATGTCCCATGCCTCAGGACGATGCCGACTGACGACGCGCCGATGGACGCACACACCGAGGCGGTTCTCGCCCAGATCCCCTATCTCCGGCGGTTCGCGCGCGCGCTCACCGGAACCGCCTCGGCCGGCGACACGCTGGTGGCGGACGTGGTCGAGGCGGCCCTCACGACAGCGCCGGAGGACGGCGCCCGGATCCGCACGACCCTGTTGCGCGCGATCGTCGAGGCCCGCGGCCCCCGGACCGCGGCGGACCGGACGGCGGACGGTGCCGTGCTCCACCCGCTCGAACGCGCGCTCGACGGGCTTCCGGAGACCGAGCGGCGGGTGTTCCTGCTGGTGACGCTGGAAGCGCTCCCGATCGGCGAGGCCGCCATCGTGCTGGGCCTGCCGGACGGCGAGGTCCGGGCGGCGCTCGCCGAGGCCCGGACGCTGATCGGCGACCGGCTGGGGGCCAGCATCCTCATCGTCGAGGACGACGCGGAGATCGCCCGCGATCTCGCGGAGACCGTCTCCGGCATGGGCCACCGGGTCTGCGGGATCGCGGCCACGCCGGAGGAGGCGATGGAGGCGGCGGCGGACGACGAGCCGACCCTGGCGCTCATCGACCTGCACCTCGCCAACGGGACGAACGGGAAGCAGACGGCCCGCCGCCTGCGCGGCCGGCACGCCCACCTGCCGGTCATCTTCGTCACCGCCTTTGCGGAGGAGCTGGAGCGGGACCGCGGCTTCGCCCTGGACCCCGTGATCCGAAAGCCCTTCACGCGCGACCAGATCGAGACGGCGATCACCCGGGCCGTGTTCGCCCCAAGGGAAGCAGCCGCATGAGGGCGCCCGCGGTCGCGCGCAGGCGGCGGAGATCGCGTCGCAACGTCGTCCAGAGCGCCCACAGCAGCATCACCTGCAGGAACGCGAGCACGTTCACCACCAGCACCAGCAGCACCGCCGTGAAGGGATCGAGGTCCGACAGCACGGCGCGGATCAGCCCGACCTGCTGGGACACGTAGAGCGCAACCGGCAGCGCCGAGGCGACGAGCGTCAGGGCCGCCACGCGAACGACGACGAGGAGCAGGGACACGGCCGACCAGCCGCCGCCGTCGCCCCCCTCCGCCCCGGTCTGTCCCCGCGCGGGTTCCATCAGCGTCCGGCCATGCGCTCGATCTGGCGGCGCAGCAGATCCACCTCGTCGCGCAGCGAGCGGATCCGCGACGGGTCCGGCGCGGTCGACCGCTCCTCCTGCTGCAGGCGCGCGGCGAGGTCGCCCTCCTCGCGGCGCAGGATGTCCATCAGGGTCTGGATCATCGTCCAAATCTCCCCAATCCGACGGTGCGGCCGGACGGCGGCGCGAGTCGCGCCGCCACCCGTCGCTCCGCCCGATGATACATCGAAGCGGGGCACCGTCGCGACCCGTTCGGCGTGCCCGTTCGGCGTACCCGTTCGGGGGCAACGGGGCGGAACGGGGCGGGTCGGGGGCCCCTCCGCGCCGGCCCCGCCCCGGCGTCTGGACACAAACACCCCGTTCCGACTAGCTCTGCGGGGCAGGGGAACGGTTGGCGGGGTCCGCATGCGGCGGCGGGACGCGCTCGGGATCGGGATCGGCGGCCTTCTCGGCGTGGCGACGGGCGTCGCCGCGGCGTCGGAGACCGTGCGCCCGGTGCCGAAGCCCCCCGCCCGGACCCACGTCGTCGTCATCGATCCCGGCCACGGCGGGCGCGACCCGGGGGCCGTCGGCGTCCGCGGCACCCACGAGAAGGACGTGGTGCTGGACATCGCGCTCGCCGCGGCGCAGCGCCTCGCGGGGCGACGCGGTCTGGCGGTGCGGCTCACCCGGACCGAGGACCTGTTCCTGCCGCTCGACGACCGGCGCGCGTTCGCCAGCGAGGCGCGCGCGAGCCTGTTCGTCTCCATCCACGCCGACAGCGCCCCCAACCGCGAGGCGCGCGGCATCTCCGCCTACACGCTGTCCGAGGCGCCGACCGACGGGCTCGCCAAGGCGCTGGCCGACCGCGAGAACGCCGCCGACGGCGGGGGCGGGCCGCCGCGCCCGCTCCCGCCCCGGATCGCCGCCATCCTGAACGACTATGTCCGAAACCAGACGCTCGCCCGGGCCCTGCGGGTGAAGGTCGCGTTGATCGAGGGGGCCGACAGGCTGGGCCTGCCGCTCCTGGAGAACCCGAAGCGGTCGGCGAACTTCGCCGTGCTCCGGGCGCCCGACGTGCCGTCGCTCCTGATCGAAACCGGGTTCCTCTCGAACCCGCGGGACGAGGCCCGCCTGCGCGACCCGGCCCAGCGGCGCCGTGTCGCGGACTTTCTCGCCGACCAGATCGCGCGGACGCTTGCGGGACCGATCTTCGTGTGACCGATCTGTCGCCTCGCGCAGCCGACGGACCGGACCGGATTTTGGCCATAATGGCGGGCCGTTGTTCCACGGCGGGGTCGGCCGCGTGCCGTACGGTTTCGGAGGCGAAGGTGAGACGATTTCCCGGGTTGGCGGTCGTGCTGCTCGTCGGCGTGTCGGTGGCGGTCGGCGGTTGCGTGCCGGTCGTGGTCGGCGGGGCGGTGCTGGGCGTCAACGCCGCCACCCAGGAGCGCGGGCTGGGCGGCGCGGTGTCCGACGCCGAGGTGCAGGCCCAGATCAACAACCTCTGGCTCCAGCACAACGACCGCCTGATCAGCCGTCTCGACATGACCGTCGACGAGGGCCGGGTCCTGCTGACGGGGCGCGCGCCCGACGAGACGATGCGCGCCGACGCCGCCCGCCTCGCCTGGCAGGCGCGCGGCACGCGGGAGGTGTTCAACGAGATCGTGATCGATCCGTCCGACGCGCTCCAGCAGTCGGCCGCCGACCGCTGGATCTCCACGCGGCTGCGGACCGCGCTGATCGCGGATCCGGCGGTGCAGAGCAACAACTTCAGCATCGTGACCGTGAACAACGTCGTCTACCTGATCGGACGGGCGCGCAGCCGGCCCGAACTCGACGCGGTCCTCCAGAACGCGCGCGGGATTCCGAACGTCCGCAACGTGGTGAGCTATGTCCGGGTGTAGACGGACGGGGCCGATCGGGCTGCTGATCGCGGCCATCGTCGCGGCCCCCGTCCTTCTCGTGCTCGCGACCTCGCTTCCGGCCTTCGCCCAGGACCGCGCGGGGCAGGCCAGCCGGCTCTTCCTCCAGGCCCTCGGCCTCGTCAAGCAGGCCGACGCCAGCCTCGACCTCGAGGAGCAGGCCCGCTTCCTGCGCGAGGCGGACCGCGTGCTGGGCGAGATCGTCGAGCGGCTCCCCGACACCCAGCTGGCGGTGCAGATCGCCACCAACCAGTTCATCGGCGACTTCGACGTCGCCGACTTCCGCAACCGGGTCCGCGGGCTCGTCTGCAACGATCCGGTCGCGACCGCCTGCTTCCTCTTCCGGATCGAACAGCTTCTCCAGCCGATCGAATATCCGATCGCCGTCGCCCGCTGGGACTGGCTGTCGCTCGCGGTCGCCTATCACGTGCTGGGCGAGCCCCAGCGGGCGGGGCCCATCATCACGCCCTTCTACGTCGCGCACCGCCGGGCCTCGGCCGCCGACACCGCCGACGAGGACCTGTTCGTCGCCCGCGCCCTGGCGCTCGTCGGGCGGGTCGACCTCGCTGCCCAGGTGACGCGCCGCATCGGCCAGTGCTCCACCCGCATCTACAACCTGGTGGACATGGCCAAGGCGCTGCTCTGGCGCAACGAGCGGGAGCGGGCCGCCACCTTCGTGCGCGAGGCGCAGGAGTTCGCGGGGCTGCACGACTGCTCCTGGGAACTGGGCCTCGTGGCGCAGGCGCTGAACCGGGTCGGACGCGAGGCCGACGCGCGCACCCTCTTCCTCAACACGGTCGAGCAGCAGTTCTCCCGCTTCCGCGACCCCCGGCCGGACTGCTGCCCGCCCGAGCTGGCCGTCGCCGCCGCCGAACTGGGCGACGTGAACGTCTCGCTGCGCATCCTGCGCACGGTGCAGGACGACAATCCCTGGGCGATCCCGGCGGTGCTCGGCCGGCTCGCCGCGCGGGGGGAGACGACGCTCGGCCTCTCCTACGCCGAGCAGGTGCAGGACCCCGACCTGCGGGCCGAATCGCTGTTCGAGATCCTCGCCGCGATCCGCCGCCCCGCGGATGCGCGCACGGCCGACGACGTCTATGCCCGCCTCCGGCAGCTGACACGACCGGACGGGCCCGGCGGGCGCCGCCCCGTGGCGCTGGCCCAGCGGGCCAAGGCGGAGAAGCTCGTGCACGGCGACGAGCGCTGGCGGCTCACCTTCCTCGCCGCGATCAACGCGGCCGACCGGGGCGCCA
>JBIJED010000472.1:0-3324 GCA_044343785.1 Azospirillales bacterium
CGGCGCCGAGGATGAACCACACGGCGAACAACGGCGCCGCCGCCGTCCCGACCGCGAGCCCCGCGAGGCCCAGCGCCGAGAGCCCCGCCCCGGCCATGTAGAGGAGGCGCGGGCGACCCCGCGTCGGCTGGATCACGTCGCGGAAGAGGGACGCCGCCGGCACGTCGCGCGCCCGGCCGAGCGGCCAGAGCGTGAAGGCCAGCGCCGTCAGCAGGCCGAAGGCGGCCGCCACCGCGAGCGGGCCGGCGTAGAGTCCCACCCGGGCGCGGATCGGCAGCACGCCTTCCAGCGCCGCCGCCGCCGCCAGCGGCGCGACCGCCCCGATCACGAGGCCGATGGCGATGCCGCAGGCGGCGAGCACGACGATCTGGGCGAGGTAGGTGCGGAAGATGAGCGAGCCCTCCGCGCCGACGCACTTCAGCATGGCGATCGTGCGCACCTTGCCGTCGAGGTAGGAGCGCACGGCGTTGCCCACGCCGACCCCGCCGACCAGAAGGGACGTCAGCCCCACCAGCGTGAGGAAGAGGGTGAGGCGACCGATGAACTCGGCCAGCTGCGGCGAGGCGTTGGCGCTGTCGCGGACGCGCAGCCCGCTGTCCGGGAACCGCTGGGCGACCGCCGCGCGGAAGTCCGCGGCCGTCGTGCCGGCCGGCAGCGCCAGCC
Organism: Azospirillales bacterium; assembly: GCA_044343785.1. Lineage (GTDB taxonomy): Bacteria > Pseudomonadota > Alphaproteobacteria > Azospirillales > Azospirillaceae > CANGXM01. The sequence goes on from JBIJED010000472.1 coordinate 664, forward strand.
GGTAGGTCCAGCCGACGAGGCTCCCCGGCCGGAGGAGGTCGGTCGCCGGCAGGGCGTCCATGTCGATCATCAGCCGCGGGCCGAGGGTGAAGGTGCCCGAGGCCGCCTTGTCCGGCTCCCGCACGATCACGTCGGCCACCCGCAGGCGCCCTTCGCCCACGCGCACCGTGTCGCCGACCTTGAGGCCGAGGCGGTCGAGGAGGATGGGCTCGATCACCGCACCGGGAACGCCGCCGCGCGGGGCCAGCGCGCGTTCGAGGGTCTGCCCGCTCTCCAGCCGGAACTCGCCGTAGAGCGGATAGGCGTCGCCGACGGCCTTGAGTTCGACCAGCGTCGCCCGCTCGTCGTCCTCGCTGCGCGCCATCGCGCGCATGTCGGCGCCGCGGTCGAGACGGCCCCGGCCTTCCAGCCAGGCGACCTGCTCCTCGGAGAGCGGGTTGTAGAGCGTGCGGATGGAGACGTCGCCGCCGAGGATGGCGGTCCCGTCCTCCCGCAGGCCCTGGAGGATGCCGGAGGAGAGCGACTGCACCGTCGCGATCGCCGCGACGCCGAGCGTCAGGCAGGCGAGGAAAATGCGGAATCCCCTGATGCCGCCGCGCAGCTCGCGCCGGGCCAGCACGATCGGGAGGAGCCAGCGGGGGGTCATCGGCGGGGATCCGTCACGCGCCGGCCGCGCGGACGCGGCGGTCGCCGGCGGGTTCGGGCTGGATGCGGCCGTCCAGCATCCGCACCACCCGGTCGCACCGCTCGGCCAGCGTCGTGTCGTGGGTGATCAGCACCATGGTCGAGCCGATCCGGCGGGTGAGGTCGAACATCAGGCGGATGACCTGCTGGCCCGTCTCGCCGTCGAGGTTGCCGGTCGGCTCGTCGGCCAGGAGGAGCTGCGGCTCCGCCGCCAGCGCCCGGGCCAGCGCCACGCGCTGCTGCTCGCCGCCCGACAGCTGGCCGGGATAGTGGGTGATGCGGTGGCCGAGGCCGACGGATTCCAGCCCTGCCCGCGCCCGCTCGAACGCGTCGCGGCGGCCGGCGAACTCCAGCGGGATCGCGACGTTCTCCAGCGCCGTCATCGTCGGCACGAGGTGGAACGCCTGGAACACGATGCCGACCCGGTGCCGGCGGAAGAGGGCGAGGCGGTCCTCGTCCATCGTCGTCCGCTCGTCCCCCGCGACCGTGACCCGCCCGGTCGTGGGCCGTTCCAGACCGGCCATGATCATCATCATGGTGGACTTGCCCGACCCCGAGGGGCCGACCACGCCCACCCGCTCGCCCCGCCCGATCGCGAGGCTCACGCCCCGCAGCACGTTGACGGGTCCGGCGAGGCTGTCCAACTTCAGATGGACGTCGTCGAGAACGACGAGCGGCTGCTCCCGTCCGGGACCGGTCGTCTCGTTTGCGGCGAACGTCGTCATGGGCTCACGGGCTCGGGCGGCGGGGATGTCCTTCACCGGCGATATGGCCCCATGACCCTTCATTTCAACGCGATCCGCCGTCTCCTGCCCTTCGTGGTCCTCGTGTTCGCGGCGCTGGCCGCGGGCCACGCGCGGGCGGAGCCCGTCACGATCGTCGCCCTGGGCGACAGCCTGACGGCCGGCTACGGCCTTCCGGAGCCCGACGCGTTCCCGGTCCGGCTCGAACGGACGCTGAAGGAACGGGGACACGATGTCGTGATCGTCAACGCCGGCGTCTCCGGCGACACGACGGCCGGGGGTCTCGCCCGGCTCGACTGGGTCCTGGCGGACCGGCCGGCGATCGTGATCCTCGCGCTCGGCGCCAACGACGGCCTGCGGGGCATCGATCCGCGCACGACCCGGGCGAACCTGGACGCGATCCTCGACCGGCTCGGCAAGGAGCGGGTGCGTACGCTGCTGCTCGGGATGTACGCGCCCCCCAACCTCGGCCGCACGTACGGCGACGCGTTCAACGCCATCTATCCGGACCTCGCGGGCAAGTACGGGGCGGCGCTGATGCCCTTCATGCTGCAGGACGTGGCCACGGTCGCCTCGCTCAATCAGGCGGACGGCATCCATCCGAACCGCGCGGGCGTCGACGTCATGGTCCGCAACGTGCTGCCGCACGTCGAGGCGCTGCTGCCCGCGAAGTGAGGGGACCTGCGGCGGCTTGACGCGGGCGGGTGCGGCTGCCGGCGGCCTGACCGCCGTTCAGTCCGCGGTGGCGGCGGGCCCGCGGGGGACGGCGGGCAGCGACCGCCCCGCACGGGCCAGCGCCGCCGCCCGCTCCGTGAACGGCCGCGAGGCGTCGAGGGCGACCGAGCGCGCCCCGTCCAGTGCCGCGACGAGGGTGGCGATCGCCGCGTCGAGCGCGCGGACCGCCGCATCGTCGTGGACACCGTCGCCGTCGCGCTCCGACGGTGCCATGGCCCGCACTCCCTTCCTCTTTCGGACGGAAACTGTGCCACCGGCAGGTTGATGCGACGTGAAGCCGCTGCGACGCCCCCCCGTCGCGACGACTTGAGGTGGATCAACGCGACGTGATCTATTGCCGGCCAACCACATGCGAAATCAACTCGGGGGAGCTCACCGGCATGTCCGCCACCAACCTGTTTCCCGTGCCCGACGATTTCGCGGCGAACGCCTGGGTCGACGCCGCGAAGTACCGCGGGATGTACGACGCGTCGATCGCGGACCCGGTGGCCTTCTGGGG
>JBIJED010000473.1:0-3322 GCA_044343785.1 Azospirillales bacterium
CCGGGCGAACGGCTCGAAAGCCAAACGAACCTTAACGGATCGACGGGCGGAAAACCACGCTGCGTGATGCTCCGGCGATCGGCCTGCACGAGCGACAGGGCTCCGAACTCATGTTACGGGGGGTGACGTGTTGCGGTTTGGCTGATTCTCTGTATCGGGATCATCGATCGGTACGGGGTTGGCGCCATGGACGAGGACGATTGGGGTTCGAAGTCGCGGCTTCGGGTGCTCTTGGAGCATTTTCGACGGATCGAGGATCCTCGCGACGTGCGCCGGATCCTGCATCCGTTGCCCGAGGTCCTGCTTCTTGTGGTGTGCGGCTCGATGGCGGACTGCGACGACTACGAGAACATCGCCGCCTGGGGCGAGGCGCACCTGCCGTTCCTGCGTCGCCATCTGCCCTACGAGCACGGCGTGCCCGGCGAGCGGTGGCTGACGATCCTGATGAACCGGATCGATCCGGCGCTCTTCTCGGCCGCCTTCACGTCGTGGGTGCGCGCGAGCTTTCCGGGCCGGGCCGACTTCGTCGCCATCGACGGCAAGTCCTCGCGCCGCAGCCACGACCGGCGCGCCGGAACCGAGCCGATCCACCTCGTGTCCGCCTTCGCCACGACCACGCGCCTGGTGCTCGCCCAGGAGGCGGTCCCCGGCAAGGCCAGCGAACTCGCCGCCATCCCGGTGCTGCTCGAGCGGCTCGGCGAGGGCGGTGGGCTGGACGGGGCGCTGGTCTCCATCGACGCCGTCGCCACCAACCCGACCATCGCCGCCGCGATCCGCGCCCAGGGCGCCGACTATCTGCTCGCCGTCAAGGCCAACCAGCCGACGCTGCGCGCCGAGGTCGAGGCCGCCTTCGCCGCCGCAGGCGACGGGGCCGACCGCCACCTCGACATCGACAAGGGGCACGGCCGGGTCGAGGAGCGCCGGGTGAGCGTGATCCGCGAGGTCGACTGGCTGTCGGGCGACCGCCGCTTCCCCGGCGAACTGCGCCTGCCCGACGTCGCCTGCATCGTCCGCGTCCAGACCACCGCGCACCTGCGCGACCGGACGCGCGACGACACCCGCTATTTCATCTCGTCCGCCCCGCTCGACGCACGACGCGCCGCCGACGCCGTCCGCGGGCACTGGGGCATCGAAAACAGCCTCCACTGGGTGCTCGACGTCCTCTTCAAGGACGATCTCTCCCGGCTGCGAACCGGACACGGCGCCAGGAACATGGCCGTCGTCCGCCACTTCGCCCTCAATCTCATCCGCGCGGCGAACGATCGCAAGTCCCTCAAGACGCGCAGAAAACTCGCCGGATGGTCGGACGACTATCTCGCCTCCCTCCTCAAACCAAACCCATCGTAAACTTGGATTCGGAGCCCTGGGCGGACCACGGCACGGCGGCCGGGTCTCCGATCGACCCCCGAATGGTCACCCCCATCCCCCGATCGGTCGCGCACCGTCCGGTCGCGGCCCACGAGCGGCCGCGGACCAGAGCGGAGAGACCGACATGCCGCCCCGATCCCTCACGGCCGCCGTCGCGACAGCCATGACGTTGGCCTTCCCAGCCCCTCCCGTCCGGGCGGAGCCGTCCCTCGGCGGAACCGGCGCGGGGCTGTCCCTGCGCGCCCACCAGCTGAACCAGGCCATGATCGCCACCCGGCAGGCCGCGCGCCGCGGCGAGGCGCCGCCCCGCCTCGCCCCCCTTCCGGCCGGGCTGTTCGCCACCGGTGCCGCGACCTCCGGACAGGTCGCGGAGGGTGCGCCGGCGCCCTACGGACAGTGGACGACCGTGGCCGGCGGCGATTTGCGCTTCGGGCGGGGGGCCTTGGCCGGCATCGCGGTCTCGGTCGGCCAGGGCGCCGCCGACGTCGCGGGGGGCCGGCTGGTCCGGGACGGGGTCGCGGTCACGCCCTTCGGGACGCTGAACGCGCGCCACTGGTACCTCGACGCCATCGGCTCCCTCTCGCGCGACACGCTCCGCCTCGACCGCGCCGGGGAACCGGGGTCGCAGGCGACCGGCTGGACCGCGTCGGGCGCCGTCGAGGTGGGCCTTCGCCTGTCGGTCGGGCTCTTCTCGCTCGGCCCCTTCGCGGGCCTGCGGTGGGCGCGCAGCCTCGTCGGGGCGCTCGAGGACGGCGCCGGGCGCGCGTCGGCCGGGGAGCGGACGGGGACCGCCGGCCTCCAGATCCGGGCCGACCTCCGGCGGCCGGACGCCGCGATCGTCCCGCGCGTGCGCTTCGCCGTGGAACAGCCGCTGGAGGGACCGGCGGTGAACAGCCGCAGCCTGCCCCGCGACGAGCGGCCCTATGCGGTCGCCAGCGACACGGCCCCCGGCCGCGTGTACCGCGTGCGGGCGGAACTCGACCTGCGGGCGCCGCGACCGGGGGCACTCGTCATCGCGACCGAGACGGCCCACCCCATCGGTCCCCGTTCCGCCACCGTCATCAGCCTGAACGCCCGGTTCCGCTTCTGAGCGAGCGGGTCAGCCGCGGCGGGCGTTCCGCGACACGAGCGCCGCCGCGAGGATGCCGAGCGTCACCACCGCCAGGACGAGGGTCGCCAGCGCGTTGACCTGGGGGCTCAGGCCCCGCCGCACGCTGGCGAAGACGTGGACCGGAAGGGTCGTCGCCCCCGGCCCCGACACGAAGCTCGCCACCACCACGTCGTCGAGCGACAGCGTGAAGGCGAGGAGCCAGCCCGCGACGATCGCGGGCGCGATCAGCGGCAGGGTGATCACGAGGAAGACCTTGGCCGGCGGCGCGCCCAGGTCCTGCGCCGCCTCCTCCAGCGACCGGTCGAACCCGGCGAGGCGCGCCTGCACCACGACCGCGACATAGGCGGTGCAGAAGGTGGTGTGGGCGATGGCGATGGTGGTGAAGCCCCGCCCGGCCGGCCATCCCACCGCCTGCTCCATCGACACGAACAGGAGCAGCAGCGAGATGCCGGTGATGACCTCCGGCATCACGAGCGGGGCCGCGATCATCCCCGCGAACAGCCACCGCCCGCCGAAGCGGCCGAAGCGCGCGAGGGCGAAGCCCGCGATCGTGCCGAGGACCGTGGCGGCGGTCGCGGAGACGACGGCGATGCGCAGCGACAGCCACGCGGCGCGGACGAGGGCCTCGTTCTCGAACAGCTCCGCGTACCAGCGCAGCGAGAACCCGGTCCAGACGCCGACGAGCCGGCTCTCGTTGAAGCTGAGCACGACCATCAGCGCGATGGGCAGGTAGAGGAAGGCGTAGCCGAACGCCATCACGCTGAGGAGCAGGACCGGACGGCGCGTCACGCCCCCTCCTCCCGCCGGCGGACGTGCTGGAAGAGGAGGATCGGAAGGACGAGC
>JBIJED010000076.1:0-9044 GCA_044343785.1 Azospirillales bacterium
CCCTCCTCCATCGCCGCGCTGACGTCGGCCGCGGCCGTGTCCTCGGCCTTCTGCTGGCGCAGCTCGCGCCACATCTTCCAGCAGACCCAGAGGAGCAGGACGCCGCCCGCGAGCGTCAGGCCGATGATCGCCAGCAACTGCGTCGTCAGCGCGGCGAACACGATGCGCATCACCACCGCGGCGGCGATGCCCCAGAAGATGACCTTCCGCCGCTGTTCCTGCGCCACGCCCGCCGCCGCGAGGCCGACGACGATGGCGTTGTCGCCCGCGAGGACAAGGTCGATCAGGATGACCTGACCGAGCGCCACGAGCTGCGAGACGAATTCCTCACCCATGGAACGGCGACCGAGATCAGAGGACGGACCCGGGACTAAACCACACCCGATAGTGACCTTCCAGCGGTCGTGGAAACAATGCTGACCCGAGCGCCTCAGCGGAGCGAGAGCAGGAGCAGCATCGCCGAGCCGAGCGCGATCCGGTACCAGGCGAAGGGCGCGAACCCGTGCCGCGCGACGAACCCGACCACGGTGCGCACAACCAGCAGCGCCGTCGCGAACGCGGCACCGAACCCGACCGCGATGACGAGCGCGCCGTCGGCCGAGAGCGCGTCGCGGTTCCGATAGAGGTCGTAGGCCGTCGCCCCGAACATCGTCGGGATGGCGAGGAAGAAGGAGAATTCGGTCGCGGTTCGGCGGTCGAGGCCGCAGACGAGACCGCCGAGGATGGTGGCGCCGGACCGGGAGACGCCGGGGATGAGGGCGAGGAGCTGGCAGCAGCCGACGGCGAGCGCCCGGCCCGGCCCGATCGCGTCCACCTCCCGCACCCGGGCGCGCAGGGGCATCCGTTCGATCAACAGGATCGCGACGCCGCCCGTCACCAGGGCGACGCTCACCACGACGGGGGAGAACAGCACCGTCTTGATGAAGCCGTGCAGCAGGGCGCCCACGACGGCCGCCGGCAGGAAGGCGAGGAGGACGGCCAGGGTGAAGCGTCGCGCCTCGGGCTCGGTCGGCAGGCCGATCAGCGTCCCGATCAGCCTTCCCCGGTAGAGCCAGCAGACCGCGAGGATGGCGCCGAGCTGGATCACCACCTCGAACACGCGCCCGGGCGGTCCGCGAAACCCCAGCAGATCGACGAGGAGGATGAGGTGGCCGGTCGAGGAGACGGGGACGAACTCGGTGGCACCCTCGACGATCCCCAGGAGGACCGCGCCGAGAAGGGTGATCGGATCCATGACGGCACGCGCGGGACGGCGGGAGGACGGCCGAGACCATGCCGGACCGCCGCCGCCCGCGACAAGTGACGAATTCGAGCGCCGGGCCGCCGCCCGGACGGGCGAGCCCCGTCGGGACGGCCCCCGCCGTCAGGCGGCGAGGTCGCCCAGCTTTCCGATGAGGTACTCGAGGTCCTCGGGCGCCATGCTCTCGTACTGGGTGAGGATGCGCTCGATGGTACGACGGCGGAACCGTTCCTTGTCGCCGGGCAGGCCGTCGTGCTCCGTCTCCTCGATCACCGACAGCGCGATCCGGACCGCGGGAAGGAGCACCGCCGGAAGGCGCGCCTTGTCGAACAGGGCACCGAGACCGGCCTTGTCGTGGACGAGGATGCGGGCGTTGACCAGCGGCACGTCCGCCAGCTCGGCCATCGCCGCCTCGAGGAAGGCGACGTCGCCGGTGCACAGGACGCGCAGGACGAGCGACGGCGTCATCCGCCCGGTCCGCGCGAGCTGGGCGACGAGCTGCATCAGCTGCCCGTCGTCGGCGAGCCCGACGAGATCCGCCACCGCCCGTTCGCGCGACTGCAGGACGAGATCGCTGAGGGTCGCCTGCGGCAGTTCGTGGCGGACCGCGAGTTCGGCCAGCAGCCGGTCGGACACCACGGCCATCATCCGCTCGACCATGGCGATCGAGAGGCCGGGACGCAGGACGACCGCCTCCTTCACCCGATCGCTGTCGGCGAACCGCTCGACCGCGCGGGTCAGGCCGCCGTCGCCCACCTCCGCCCCGGGGTTGCGGATGAGGGTGGAGACCGCCTCCTCGCCCGCCTCCGCGACGACCACCCCGGCCACCGCCGCCGAGACCGAGGGGCGCGACGCCACCGCGGTCTGCCGGCCCGGATCGCCGCCGCGGACGATCTCGATCAGGTCGTCGTCGGTGAGGACCTTGGACATGCGGATGACCGGAAGGGCCACCGTCTCCACGTCGCGGGCGAGCGTGAGGGCCACGTCCCGCGGCAGGGAGCCGACCTGCATCACGCTCTCGGAGAGCGCCTGGCGCACCCGCGTCTCGACGTCGTGCGCCATGCGGCGGACGATGTCCTCCGCGAGGCGGCGCTCCGCGTCCGAAAGGTCGGCATCGTCGAGGTTGCTCCCGACCTTCGCCGCCACTTCCGCCCGTGCCGCCGCGGACGGCTCGGCGAGCAGGCGCTGCACGTCCTCGTTGCTCAGGAACCGGCTCATCGCCTCGGGTCTCCAGGAATGACGGCATGGCCGCGGGCCGATCCAGACCCCGACGGGGGGGATTGGACCCGAGGCGCGGTCGAAGGGTCAAGAGGCGTGCTGCAGGACGCCCCGGCTCCGACGCCGCTGGCGCCATGCCCGCTCGACCCCGCGGATGCGGTCCTCGACGACGATTTCCACCTCCGATGTGACTTCGAGCGCCCGATCCTCGTGGACGTTGCGGTCGGGATGGCGCGCCTGCCACGCGGCGACGGCGGCGTCGCGCTCGCGCAGCAGGGTCTCGATCTCCGGCCGGAACAGGCCGAACACCGCGGAGACCCAGCGGTTCACGGGCCATGACGGGCGGGCGTGGTCGATGCGGAACTGGCCGAGCATGGCGATCACGTCCTCGGCCGCGTACCACGTCTCGCCGGTGACCCAGCGGTTGGTGGTGAAGAGGCTGAGGGGCGTCCCGTCCCGGTCCATCGTGATCGCGACGAGATGGGACAGCGCGTCGTTGCCGTCCGCGGTCCGCGTCAAGTCCGGCAACGGGGCGGGACGCACGCCCGGCGGCATGCCGAGCGGGCGCAGGAAGGTGTGGAAATGGCCGTGCTCGCCCGTGCGGCGCTCGGCCTCCGGATGGGCGTGATAGTAGTACTGGGCGTGGAACTCGGCGTCGTAGACGTCGCCCGGCGGATAGTGCCGCCACTCGAAGAACGTCCCCTGCCCCCGCAGGATCTCGCCCACGACGGTGTCGCCGGTCTTGGCGAGGATGCGCAGGATCTCCGCCGTCTCCCGGGCCGCCACGGCCATCGCCTCGAGGTCGCCGTCGGCGAGGGTGTTCAGATCACGCATCGTCGCATCCTCGCGGACCGGGGCCACGGATCCCGATGACCATAACCCAAAGGACGAGGGTCCGTCAGTGGCCAACGGGACGTCAGCGGCCCCGGTTGCGGACGCGACTCGACTCCCCCTCGACCAGCGTCCATTCGACCAACCGCTTCAGGACCGTTCCCAGCGCCTCGTCGAAGGCGGCGACGGCCGCGGGGAAGGTCGGCCCGGAGGCCGGGACGCGGGCCTCGAAGGCGCGCACCGCCTCGATCGCGCGGCGCGGCATCGAGACGAGCCGGCTGGTGAGCCGCACCACCGCGGCCGGCGCGACGCCGCCGTCGGCGTGGTCGATCTGGAACTCCCGCAGTTCGGTGCGCAGCACGAAATCCGCCCGCAGCGACACCCCCTCGCGCCCGATCGCCACGATGCGCCCCGAGTTCTCGAAGCTCTCGATCATCAGGCCCTGCAGCATCAGCGGCACGCGGTCGACCCAGGAGACGCCGGCGTAGTAGTCGACCGTCATCGGCGAGCGGGCGACGGCGACGCGCGGCGTGTCGATGGCGGCGGGCGCCGTCGGCGTCTCGACCAGAAGCTGCCAGTCGACCCGCGGGATGGGCCGGTCGAAGGTCGACTTCGGGCTGAGGGTGTAGAGCTGGGGCGGCGGCGGCGCGAGGATGTCGACGGCCGTGCAGCCGCCGAGCGCGGCCAGGGGCGGAAGTGCTCCCAGGCAGAGGAGCGAACGGCGGTCGATCCTCACCGGCGCACCTCCACCCCGCTGGAGGACCCGCGGATGAGCGCGTTGGCCGGGTCGCGTTCGACCCGCCCGAGGAAGCGCGAGAGGTCGGCCGACAGGCCTCGGAGTTCGTTCACGAGCAGCGAGACCTCGTAGAGCCCGCCCGTCGTGAAGTCGCGCAACGGCTCCCGGTTCTCCTGCACGATGCCGCCCAGCTGGTCGGACGTGCGGCGGACCGAGCGCAGGAGTTCCCGGAACTCCGTCGCCCCCTGCCCCACCTCGCGGTTGACGATCCGGGCGGTCTGCTCGAAGCCGTCGATCATGCGCCGGGCCTGCGCGGCGGCCTCGCCGACGATCCGGGCCACGTCGCCCGCGTGGTCCTGCCCCGCGGCGAGTGCCGCGTCGACCCGCGACAGGGTGGAGGCCAGCCGCTCGGTCGAAACCTCGACGTTGCGCAGGATGCCGGCGATCGCCTCCCGGTTCTCCGGGTTCAGCAGGGCCGCGAGGTCGTCCGACAGCCGCACCACGTTGTCGAGCAGGCGCGGCGTGGCGGCGAAGACCGCTTCGAGGTTCGAGGGTCGGGACGGGATCTCCCGCGGGGCCGGCCGCTCGGACAGGAGCGGGGCCGCGCTGCTGCCGGCCCCGATCTGGACGAAGGCACCGCCGGTCAGCCCCTGGAGTTCGAGCGAGGCGACGCTGTCGGTCTTGATGGGCGTGCCGTCGGTCACCTCCAGCGTCGCGCGGACGCGGGTCGGATCGGTCGGGTCGATCCGCAGGTCGGTGACGGTGCCGACCGGAATGCCGAGATAGCGGACCGGGCTGCCCGGCTGGAGCCCGCTGACCGCGCCGGTGAAGTGGACGAGGTAGCGGTCGGTCGGGTTCTGGAACTGGGCCTTGGCGAGCCAGACGACCGAGAGAAGCAGCGCAGTCAGGAGGACGAGCACGAAGCCGCCGACCGCGAGATAGCTGGCACGGGTTTCCATCGTCTGCCTCAAGCGGTTGCGTGGCGCGCCGCACGGCCCCGGGGTCCGTGGAAATAGTCCCGGATCCAGGGATGGGGATCGGCGAGGTGATCGTCGAGGGTTCCCACCACGATGCGCCGGTCGATCAGCACCGCGATGCGGTCGCAGACGCCGACGAGGCTGTCGAGATCGTGGGTGATCATCACGACGGTGAGGCCGAGGCTGCGCTGGAGCGTGCGCACCAGGTCGTCGAAGGCGGAAGCCCCGATCGGGTCGAGGCCCGCCGTCGGCTCGTCGAGGAACAGGACCTCGGGGTCGAGGGCGAGCGCCCGGGCGAGGCCGGCGCGCTTGCGCATGCCGCCCGACAGCTCGCTCGGCCGCTTGTTCGCGGCCGAGGGCGGCAGGCCCGCCAGCGCGATCTTCACCCGCGCGATCTCGTGCATCAGCGCCGTGGGCGCGTCGGTGTGCTCGCGCAGCGGGACCTCCACGTTCTCGGCCACCGTCAGCGACGAGAACAGCGCCCCGTCCTGGAACAGAACGCCGACGCGCCGGTCGATCCCCGGGCGCCCGTCGGCCGGAACGCCCGCCACCTCCCGGCCGAGCAGGCGGACGCTCCCCGCGGCCGGCGCGATCAGGCCGAGGACGATGCGCATCAGCACCGACTTGCCCGTCCCCGACCCGCCGACCACCCCCAGCACCTCGCCGCGGCGGACGTCGAGGTCGAGGCCGTCGTGCAGCACCTGCCGGCCGATGCGGGTGACGAGGCCGCGGATCGCGACGACGGGTTCGCCCGGCGGGGCGTCGGGACCGTCCATGCCTCAGATCCCCATCATCTGGAAGGTGACCGCGAAGGCGGCGTCGAGGACGATCACGAGGAAGATCGACTGCACCACCGCGCGGGTGGTGAGGCGCCCCACGCTCTCGGCGGAACCCCGGACCTGCAGGCCCTGGAAGCAGCCGACGAGCGCCACGGCGAAGGCGAAGACCGGCGTCTTCACGAGGCCCGCGAACAGGTGCTGCGGCGCCAGCGACGCCTGGAGCTGGCGCAGGAAGGTGCCGGGTCCGATGTCGAGCATCAGCCAGCACACCACGGCCCCCCCGAAGACCGCCATGACGCAGGCGAAGAAGGTGAGCAGCGGCAGGGCCAGCATCAGGGCACCCATGCGGGGCAGCACCAGAAGTTCCACCGGATCCATCCCGATGGTCCGCATGGCGTCGAGTTCCTGGTTCACGCCCATCGCGCCGATCTGCGCGGTGAAGGCCGAGCCCGAGCGACCGGCGACGAGGATGGCGGTGAGCAGCGGCCCCAGTTCCCGCACGACCGAGATGCCCAGCAGGTCGACCACGAGGATCTGCGCCCCGAAGGTGCGCAGCTGGTCGGCCCCCTGGAAGGTCACGACCACGCCGATCAGGAACGACAGGAGCCCGAGGATGGGCAGCGCGTCGACGCCGGTCTGTTCGACGTGCGCGGCGAACGAGGTGACACGGACCCGCGAGGGATGGCGCAGCGTGCGCAGGGCGACGACGCAGACCTCGCCGTAGAAGGACAGGAGCGCCAGCGCCGCGCGCGCCGCCTCGACCGTTCCGCGGCCCGTCCGCTCGACGAGGTCGCGCAGGGGACGGCGGCGCAGGCGCGGCACCCGCTCGCATCGCATGGCGGTGGTGACGGCGGCGACCATCGCCGCCTGCGCCGGATCGGCCCCCACGATCGCCGGGTGCCCCTCGCCCGCACCCGCCCGCCGGGCCGCCGCCTCCAGCACCAGCACGCCGGCCGTGTCGAGGGCGGTCACGGCGGAGAGGTCGACCGTCACCGGCCCCGTGCCCGCGGGCACCGTCTCGGCGAGGCGGTCGAGCCGCGCCGCCCGGTCGATCGTCCAGGCACCCGCCGGCCTGAGGCGCAGGCCGGGACCGTCGGGGGCGTGATCGAGGCGGGGGTCGGGCGGCATCGTCTCCCTTCATTCGAATGGAACGACCCTAGGAAAGGGTCCGATCCGCCCGCCGTCCAGCGCGACGTTGCGCATCCGGGCGGGTGGCGACCGGACGGGCAGCGGATTGCCCGTTTCATGGGCAGGCGGCGGGGGCCGCCTCATGGTGAGCCCGTCGAACCACGAGGCGGCCCCCCGCTTGGTATCCGGCCGGGCGCGCCTCGTCCTGAGCCCGTCGAAGGGCGAGGCGCCACCCGCCCCACCCCCGCTGGCACGCCCTTCGCTAAACACCGGCCCGGACACCCCGGCGGACGGAGCGACGATGATCCCCCTCGGCCCCACGGCCGCGAACGCGTGGCGCGTCTCGAAGGACGCGGTCGACCTCACGCGGCCCGCCCGTCCGCCCCGGCCGCTCGCGGTCGCGGCCGAGCCCAAGGCGCTCACCCTCGACCTCGCGCGCACGGCGATGGTCGTGATCGACATGCAGAACGACTTCTGCCACCCGGACGGCTGGCTCGCCCACATCGGGGTGGACGTGACGCCCGCCCGGGCGCCGATCGCGCCGCTGGCGGCCCTGCTGCCCCGCCTGCGGACGGCGGGCGTGCCGATCGTCTGGGTCAACTGGGGGAACCGGCCGGACCGGCTGAACCTCTCCCCCGCGCTCCTGCACGTCTACAAGCCGACCGGCGAGGGCATCGGCCTGGGCGACCCCTTGCCGGGGAACGGGGCCAAGGTGCTGGAGGAGGGGTCGTGGGCGGCGGCGGTGGTGGACGAGCTGGCGCCCCCGCCGGGCGACGTCCGCGTCTCCAAGTACCGGATGAGCGGGTTCTGGGACACGGCGCTCGATTCGATCCTGCGGAACCTCGGCGTGACCACGCTTCTTTTCGGGGGCGTGAACGCCGACCAGTGCGTGCTCTGCACCCTTCAGGACGCGAACTTCCTCGGCTACGACTGCGTGCTGGTCGCGGACTGCGCCGCGACCACGTCGCCCGCCTTCTGCATGGACGCGACGCTGTACAACGTGAAGCAATGCTTCGGCTTCGTCGCCCGCTCGGGCGACATCGCCACCGCCCTGGAGGGACAGGCCCGATGATGCCCGTGATCAAGCGCCCGGAGACGCTGAAGGCGTTCCGCATCGCCCCCGGCGACACGAACTCCATGGCCTGCGTCTTCGACCCCGTGGACGAAGGAGTGGGCTTCACCTGCATCGTCGAGATCTACGACGTCGGCGGCAAGACCCCGCCCAACGCCCACAGGGCCGCGCACGAGATGTTCTTCATCCTCAAGGGCGAGGGGATGGCGACCTGCGACGGCAACACCGCCCCCATCCGCGCGGGCGATGCGGTGCTGCTGCCGCCGGGCTCCGTCCACGTGATCGAGAACACCGGGCCGGGCAAGCTCTACGCGCTCTGCCTCATGGTCCCGAACGAGGACTTCGCGGAGATGATCCACGCCGGCACGCCGGTGCCGATGGACCCCGCCGACATCGCGGTCCTGCGCGGCCTCGTCCCGCCCGAGGGCCGGGCGTGAGGGTCCTCGTCGTCCACGCCCATCCGGTGGAGGAGAGCTTCAACCGGGCGCTCTTCCGCACGGTCGTGGCCCGGCTCGAGGCGGGCGGGCACGAGTTGAAGATCGCCGACCTCTATGCCGACGGGTTCGACCCCGTGCTCCGGCGCGACGAGCGGCTCGCCTACCACGACACCACCGTCAACCGGGCGCCGGTGCAGGGCTACGTGGACCAGCTGATGTGGGCGGAGGCCGTGGTGTTCGTCTTCCCGGTCTGGACGTTCGGCCTTCCGGCCATCCTGAAAGGGTGGTTCGACCGGGTGCTGATGCCGGGCGTGGCCTTCCACATCGACACGGTGGGCAACGTGTCGGTGGGCCTGCGCCACATCCGCAAGATCGGGGCGGTGACGACCTACGGCCGGCCCTGGTGGCTGGTGACGTTCGGCGTGGGGGACTTTCCCAAGGGCGTCATCACGCGCTATTTCCGCCGCCTCTGCGCCAAGGGCGTGGAGACCCTCTACCTCGCCCACTACCACATGAACAAATCCACCCCCGAAAGCCGGGCCGCCTTCCTCGCGAAGGTCGACCGGCGCATGGCGGCCTTCTGATGCGCGTCCTCGTCATCTACGCCCACCCCGTGCCCGGCAGCT
>JBIJED010000474.1:0-3303 GCA_044343785.1 Azospirillales bacterium
TCGGCATGGTGCTGGCCCGCAAGCTCTCGATGACGGACAGCAACGCCGCCATCCTGTTCACCGTCAACGCCACCGCCTTCCTCGCCTCGGTCGGCTTCCTGCCCTTCGTCTGGCAGACCCCGGAGAGCGCCCGCGACGTGCTGCTGATGGTGGCGTTCGGCGTCATCGGCACCGTCGGCCAGTTGTTCCAGCTCCAAGCCTACCGGCTCGCGCCCGCCAGCGTGGTCGGGCCGTTCCAGTACGTCTCGATCCTCTGGGGTCTGGCGCTCGGCTGGTTCCTGTGGGGGGAATGGCCGACGGCGGGCGACCTCCTCGGCGCCGCGGTCGTGGTGGCGAGCGGGCTCTACATCCTCTGGCGGGAGACGGTCCGCGCGCGGTCGGTCCGCCCCGTCGCCGGGACCACCGCCGTCGACCGGAGCGCGCCGTGACGCTGCCCAAGGCCGAACTCCACGTCCATCTGGAGGGGACCGCGACGCCGGACCTCGTCCGCCGCCTCGCCGCGCGGCACGCGATCACGCTGCCGGCCGACCTGTTCGGCGACGACGGCCGGTTCCTGTGGACCGACTTCCTCCATTTCCTGCGGGCCTACGACGCCGCCGCCTCGGCGATCCGCACCGCGGACGACTACCGCATCGTGACCGCCGACTATCTCGCCCGCTGCGCGGCGGAGGGGGCGGTCTATGTCGAGGTCATGGCCTCGCCCGACCACGCCGCCGCCGTGGGCCTCGGCTACGACGGCCTCGTCGACGGGGTCGCGGCGGGCATCGCGGAGGCGCGGGCGGCGAGCGGGATCGAGGCGCGCATCGTCATGGTCTGCCTGCGCCATCTGGGGCCTGGGCCGGCGGTGGACGTCGCCCGCCGCGTCGCCGCCGCGCCGCATCCGCTGGTGACCGGATTCGGCATGGCCGGCGACGAGGCGGTGGGGCGGGCGGCCGATTTCGCGCCGGCCTTCGCCGTCGCCGCCGGGGCCGGCCTCGCCTGCACCGCCCACGCGGGCGAGGTGTGCGGGGCCGAGAGCGTGCGCGACGCGATCCGCGCGCTCCCGCTCGCCCGGATCGGCCACGGCGTCCGCGCCGTCGAGGACCCGGACCTGGTGCGGGAGATCGTCGACCGGGGCCTCGTGCTGGAGGTCTGCCCGGTCAGCAACGTCGCCACGGGCGTCTTTCCCTCGCTCGCGGCGCATCCCTTCGGCCGCCTGCGCGCCGCCGGGGTCGCCGTGACCCTGGCCAGCGACGACCCGCCCTACTTCGACACCTCGATCGGACGCGAGTATGCGGTGGCCGCGCGCCACGCCGGGCTCGACGACAGGGCCCTCCGCGCCGTCACGCGGACGGCGCTCCGGGCCGCCTTCGTCGACGAGGGGACGCGGGCCGCGCTGCTGGCGGGGGTCGACGCCGACGGGCCTTGAAAGGGCCACGATCGCCCCGTTCCGTCCGGGTGCGCTTGCGCGTCCCGCGCCGCGTGGCTAGGGTCCGCGGCGCGCACCGAACCGTATCAATCGTGGGGATTTCGTTCGTGAAGCCGTTCCTGCCCTCCTTCGCCCTGGCCGTCGGTCTCCTCGCTGCGGGCGGGTCCCTGGCCCAACCGCGGCCGCCCGCGGTCACCTACACCCCCGGCGGGGACTGGCAGGTGGGCCTGATGAGCGCCCCGGGAACCCCCTTCCAGGGCTGCGTGGCACAGGTCCGGACCGACAATGCGGCGACGGTGATCCTGCAGCGCCGCGCGAACGGCGAGACGGCGCTGGTCATCAATCAGCCGAACGGGCCCTTCGCGCCCGATCAGCAGGTCGCGGTGACGGGCGACATCGACGGGCGGCTGCAGCGGCAGTTCCGCGCGGTGGTGCCGCAGCCGGGCGTGCTGATCGTCGGCAACTTCGACAACGAGTTCCTGACCGCGATGGGCCGCGGCAACCGCATGTCGCTCGATCTCGGCGGGCGGACGGTGTCGCTGGCGCTGCGCGGCACGGGCAAGGCCGTGGCCGACCTGCGCTCGTGCGTCGAGACGCAGGGCCGCGGCTCCGCGCCGCCCCAGCAGGCCCAGGCGGCCCCGCCGGCCCAGGCCGCGCCGCCCGCCGCCGCCCCGGCGGCGCCGGCCGCGCAGGCGGCGCCCGCCCAGGGCCAGCCGCGCCAGCGTCCGCCGGTCGCCGCGACGCGCGAGGTCACCATCCTGCCGCCGCCCCTGATCGACCTGCTGATCCTGGCCGGCATGCAGAACGCCCAGCCGCTGATCCTCGACGAGGTGCCGCCCGAGCGGCGGCCCGGCAACCACAACTGGCGCCTCGGGCCGATCATCGGCAGCGTGCTGGAGGTCCAGATCCCGCCAGACATGGGGTTCGAGGACGCCTCGGTCCGGGTGGTCGACGGGCTGCGCACCGGCTGCACGGCGGACTTCAACGCCCGCCAGGACGACGCCGAGACGATCGGCGCCATCGTCCTGCGCACCGCGCAGGTCCGCTGCACCACGCCCGAAGGGCCGATCCACGCCGCGCTGTTCACCTATCTGACGCCGGACCGCGTCCTGCTGCGCTTCATGCACTTCGGCCCGGTGGGCGAGGCCGTGGCGGCCGACCGGTGGCGGGACGCGATCCTGGGCGTGGTGCGCCGCACGGCGCTGGCCGAGGCGCAGCAGCCGGTTCCGGCGCCACCGCCCCCGGCCCCGGCGCGCTGACGGGGCGGCCGGCCGCGGGGGGAACCCGGGGACGGGGGCCGCGTTGACGGGGGGCCCGCGGCCGAGGTCCCCTGCGTGCCCCACGCTCCCAAGATCTACAATCTCTTCCCCCGGCTCGTCGGTCCGGTCCCGCGCTGGCACGGCCACCTGCCCCGGATCGCCGGGATGGGCTTCGACTGGATCGGACTGAACCCGATCCACGCTCCCGGCGGATCGGGGAACAGCTACGCCCTGGCCGATCCCTGGCGGCTCGATCCCGCGCTGCGCGACGGCGCCGATGCGTCGGACGAGACCCTGCTGGGCGACTTCTGCCACGCCGCGCGGCGCTACGGCCTGCGGGTCATGCTCGATCTCGTGGTCCGGCACGTGGCCCGCGACGGCCGGCTGGCCGCCGCGCGGCCCCATTGGGTCCGCCGCGATCCCGACGGCCTGCCGTCGGTGGCGCGCTCGCCGACCGGCGTCACCTGGGGCGATCTCGCCGAGGTCGAGTGGGGGCGCGAGGAGGTGCGGGCCGACGCGACCACGGTCTGGTCGGACTGGCTGCGCGCCATGGTGCGCACCGGCATCACGGGGTTCCGCTGCACCGCCGCCGCCGACGTGCCGGCACGGGTCTGGGCCGACCTGATCGCCGCCGCC
>JBIJED010000597.1:0-3302 GCA_044343785.1 Azospirillales bacterium
TCTGGTGGGGATGGCGACGGTGACGTCGCCCCGGATCTTTGAGATTGTGAAGTGTCGTCTGTGTGCGAGAAGGGATATGCGGGCGGCGGTCTGTGTGCTGGATTTGCTGGCGTACGGGTTGTCGTCGAGGATGTCCTTCTTGGATGATGTTTCCCTGCTTTTTTGGTGGGGAGAGATGCTTCGACGGTGACCCTGTTCTGGACGTCTTCGGTTGGCTTTTGGCTGATCGGGGTCGGATGAAACCTGAGAGTTTGATCCTGGCTCAGAACGAACGCTGGCGGCATGCCTAACACATGCAAGTCGAACGGAGGCTTCGGCCTCAGTGGCGCACGGGTGAGTAACACGTGGGAACCTGCCCCGAGGTACGGAATAACGTCTGGAAACGGACGCTAAGACCGTATGTGACCTGAGGGTGAAAGATTTATCGCCTTGGGAGGGGCCCGCGTCCGATTAGGTTGTTGGTGGGGTAATGGCCTACCAAGCCTTCGATCGGTAGCTGGTCTGAGAGGACGATCAGCCACACTGGGACTGAGACACGGCCCAGACTCCTACGGGAGGCAGCAGTGGGGAATATTGGACAATGGGCGCAAGCCTGATCCAGCAATGCCGCGTGAGTGATGAAGGCCTTAGGGTTGTAAAGCTCTTTTGGCGGGGACGATGATGACGGTACCCGCAGAATAAGCCCCGGCTAACTTCGTGCCAGCAGCCGCGGTAATACGAAGGGGGCTAGCGTTGTTCGGAATGACTGGGCGTAAAGGGCGCGTAGGCGGCTGATCAAGTCAGAGGTGAAATCCCCGGGCTCAACCCGGGAATTGCCTTTGAGACTGGTCGGCTTGAGAGCGGGAGAGGTGAGTGGAATTCCCAGTGTAGAGGTGAAATTCGTAGATATTGGGAAGAACACCAGTGGCGAAGGCGGCTCACTGGCCCGTTTCTGACGCTGAGGCGCGAAAGCGTGGGGAGCAAACAGGATTAGATACCCTGGTAGTCCACGCCGTAAACGATGTGTGCTAGACGTTGGGCAGCATGCTGCTCAGTGTCGCCGCTAACGCATTAAGCACACCGCCTGGGGAGTACGGCCGCAAGGTTGAAACTCAAAGGAATTGACGGGGGCCCGCACAAGCGGTGGAGCATGTGGTTTAATTCGAAGCAACGCGCAGAACCTTACCAACCCTTGACATGTCCGTCACGGGTCCTGGAGACGGGGCCCATCGGTTCGGCCGGACGGAACACAGGTGCTGCATGGCTGTCGTCAGCTCGTGTCGTGAGATGTTGGGTTAAGTCCCGCAACGAGCGCAACCCCCATCTTCAGTTGCCAGCGGTTTGGCCGGGCACTCTGAAGAAACCGCCGGTGACAAGCCGGAGGAAGGCGGGGATGACGTCAAGTCCTCATGGCCCTTACGGGTTGGGCTACACACGTGCTACAATGGCGGTGACAGTGGGATGCGAAGCCGCGAGGTGGAGCGAATCCCCAAAAGCCGTCTCAGTTCGGATTGCACTCTGCAACTCGGGTGCATGAAGCCGGAATCGCTAGTAATCGCGGATCAGAACGCCGCGGTGAATACGTTCCCGGGCCTTGTACACACCGCCCGTCACACCATGGGAGTTGGCTTTACCCGAAGCCGGTGCGCTAACCGCCCATTCTTCGGATTGGGGGAGGCAGCCGACCACGGTCAGGTCAGCGACTGGGGTGAAGTCGTAACAAGGTAGCCGTAGGGGAACCTGCGGCTGGATCACCTCCTTTCTAAGGAGCCGGCCGATGCCGGCACCGCCCCGGGTTCGACCCGGGGGTTTGCGTGAGCGATCACGCATCCGGCCGCCGCCGGCACATCCCTTCTCGCGGACGAAATCGGGTTCCTGATCCCGCTGTTGCGGACAGGGTTCTCCAGTCGATGGACACGGGTCTCAAGCAGCGCGAAGCGCGGTAGACCCCCGTATCCGTCGTCGAAGAGGGTCCGTGAGGACCCGATGAGAAGACGAAGAAGCAGACCGGGCTAGTAGCTCAGTTGGTCAGAGCGCGCGCTTGATAAGCGTGAGGTCGGAGGTTCAAATCCTCCCTGGCCCACCAGGTTGGCGGGCGCGCCTCCGGCGCGCGGATCACGAGGGCTGACGCACATTCGCGCGACTTCAGCCCTCGCGATCGGCCAGTTGCTGGCTCGGTTCTCTTCGGTCCACCGCCGCCTTCGGATCGTGGTCGCCATCGTCTCGCGCTCGAGCAGCGCGAGGCGCGGTAGCGCACTGCGGAGATCCCGAAGATCGGCGGAGCCGATCTTCGGGGGCGTAGCTCAGCTGGGAGAGCGCGTGCTTTGCAAGCATGAGGTCATCGGTTCGATCCCGTTCGCCTCCACCAGTCGGGTGTCCTGGTCCTTCGGGACCGGGGCGCGTCCGTCTTCGTTCGTCGCCGCGAGAAGCGGTTCCTTGTTTCCCTGCCATGATCCACGTCCCTCCTGACGACACGGGGGCGTGCGGCGGGGCTTTCGTCTTCGGGCGGAAGCGGATCTTGGACATGTGAAGAGGTGAAGTGAACCGTGGACCCGGGCGGGTCTTCCCGGTGGCGGCTTTGGCCGTCGTCGGGGTGCCCGGGTCCGGAAGGGTCCGTATCGGAGCGGGATGCCGGTCCGTCGTCGTGGGGGTTCGCCCCTGCGCGCGGGATGGCGTCTTGCTCGATCGAGAGTGAGAGCAAGAAGCGTCTTGGATCAAGCATGAGAAGGGCATCTGGTGGATGCCTTGGCACTGAGAGGCGATGAAGGACGTGGCACGCTGCGAAAAGCCATGGGGAGCCGCGAGCAGGCTTTGATCCGTGGATATCCGAATGGGGAAACCCCGCCGCAAGGCGATCCTGAACTGAATCCATAGGTTCGGGAGGCGAACCCGGGGAACTGAAACATCTCAGTACCCGGAGGAAAGGACATCAACCGAGACTCCGCGAGTAGTGGCGAGCGAAAGCGGACCAGGCCAGTGACCGACGAGCGATAACCGGAACCGTCTGGAAAGGCGGGCCAGAGCGGGTGACAGCCCCGTACGGGTGAAGGATCGTCGGTCCTCGAGTAAGGCGGGACACGTGAAATCCTGTCTGAAGATGGGGGGCCCACCCTCCAAGCCTAAGTACTCCTCAGTGACCGATAGCGCACCAGTACCGTGAGGGAAAGGTGAAAAGCACCCCGACGAGGGGAGTGAAACAGACCTGAAACCGGATGCCTACAAGCAGTCGGAGCCCTAGGTTCGTCCAGGGTGACGGCGTACCTTTTGTATAATGGGTCAGCGAGTTGGTGTTGCGAGCGAGCTTAAGCCGGTAGGCGTAGGCG
>JBIJED010000476.1:0-3298 GCA_044343785.1 Azospirillales bacterium
ACGTCGCATGTGAAAACCCCTGTTCTTCGCCGAGTGGCGTGTTGTCGTTGTCGCGCCGGCACGGACCGGACCGCAGGGCGCAAGGGGAATACTCCGCCACAGCCGCAGTCTACGCAAGTCGTCAGTCTTCCACGGGGGGCGCGACCGGAGTGTTAGGACCGGCCGGCGCGGGATGGCCCGGATGCGCCATGGCACCGGCACTTACTTCCATCGTTATCTCCTGGGGCGAGACGGATCCCATCCCCGAGGTCACCGATGCTGTCGCTGTCCCCCGAGACCCTGAACGACCGCTTCCTGCGCGCGGTGGTCGGCAACGTCCAGCCCGATCATCTGGCGGCGCAACTCGGCATCCCGCTCGCCCGGATCCAGCACCTCCTCGTGCGCTATCGCCTCACCTGGTCGGGCGGTCGCTACCTGCACCATCTGGCGGTGCCGGAACCGGAGCCGGTCGAGGAGCCGGAGGAGGACGCCGAGACGCCGGCGCGCGCGCGGGTCGAGATCCTGCCCGGGCGCGTCCGCTTCCCCGACGGCCGGATGCTCAGCGTGCGCTACGCCGAGCATCCGGCCGCGGTGCGGGACGTCCACCCCGGGCCGATGCCGCCACGCCCGCAGACGATGAGCGCGATCGGCTGTTCGCTGGGGTGAGGGTCCTCGTCCTTACGCCCGCGCCTCGACCGTGCGCTGGGTCTGCTCGCCCAGCCCCTCGATCCCGAGGCGGATCGTCTGGCCGGCCTTCAGATAGACCTGGGGCTTCTTGCCCATGCCGACGCCGGGCGGCGTGCCGGTTGAGATGACGTCGCCGGGCATCAGCGTCATGAAGTGGCTGACGTAGCTGACGAGGTGGGCGACGCCGAAGATCATCGTGGCCGAGGTGCCGTTCTGCATGCGCACCCCGTCGACGTCGAGCCACATGGCGAGGTTCTGCGGGTCGGGCACCTCGTCCTTGGTGACCAGCCACGGGCCGATCGGGCCGAAGGTCTCGTGGCCCTTGCCCTTGTCCCACTGGCCGCCGCGCTCGATCTGGAATTCGCGCTCGGACACGTCGTTGATCACGCAGTAGCCGGCGACATGGTCCATGGCGGCGTTCATCGGCACGTACTTCGTGCGGCTGCCGATCACGACGCCCAGCTCCACCTCCCAGTCGGTCTTCACCGACGCGCGCGGGATCTCCACGTCGTCGTTCGGGCCGCAGATCGCCGTCAGCGCCTTCAGGAAGACGATGGGCTCCTTGGGCGGGGTGGCGCCCGTCTCGGCCGCATGGTCGGCGTAGTTCAGCCCGATGCACACGAAGTTGCGCGTGCCCGCCACGCAAGCGCCGATACGGGGGTCGCCGGTCACGAGCGGCAGGCTCTCCGGCCGCACGACGGCGATCTTCGCGAGCCCGGCGGGCGAGATCGCGTCGCCGGCGATGTCCGACACCACGCCCGACAGGTCGCGGATCCGGCCCTCGCCGTCGATGATCCCCGGACGCTCGCCCCCCGGCGGGCCGTAGCGCAGCAGCTTCATGGCTTCTTCCCTCGTCTCGTGTTCCTGGGCCCGACGGGCCGGCGGGGCGAAAGGAACCACGCTCGTGCGGCGTTGGAAAGCCGGAACGGCGACGGGACCGACGTGATTCGGTTAGCTTTCGATTAATGAAATCTGCCGAGGATGGCAGGATGCCGCCGCGGGCACGGGCGGAAGGAGAGCACGGGAATGACGACGCGTGTGTTCCGGCCGGGCGAACGGATCTTCAGCCAGGGGCAGCCCGGCGACATGGCCTATTTCATCGAGACGGGCGGCGTCCGCATCTGGCGCGAGCGCCCGCCGAACATGCTGGTCCTGGGCGAACTCGGCGAGGGCTGCCTGTTCGGCGAGCTGGCGCTCGTGGACGGGCGGGACCGGACGGCCAACGCGACCGCCATCATGGAGACGCGTTGCAGCGTCATCTCCAAGGCGAAGTTCGACGAGTTCCTCGAGAACCACGACGCGCTGACCGGCATCATCATGGCCTCGCTCGTCAGCTACATCCGCACCACGATCCAGAGGCTGGACGCGGAGTTCCTGTCGGAGGGGGCCGAAGCCCCCTGACCGACGCCTCCCGACCGTTCGGCCGGCTCAGTCGCCGAAGGTGAGCGGGGTGCGGCGCTTGGGCGGCGCTGCGCCGCCGCCGTTGGCGTTGGCCGCCGGCCGCGACGCCTGGACGGGCCGCGCGGCCGGGGCGAGCGGGCGCGGGGCGGGCTGCGCCGACGGGCGCGGGGCGGGCTGCGCCGACGGGCGCGGGGCCGGCTGGGCCGGACGGGGGGTCGCCGACCGCGCCTCGCGGGGCTGCGACGCCTCGGCCTGACGCGGCGCCGCCGACGGACCGCCGGGACGGCCCTGCGGGCGCTGCTGGGGCCGGGGGCCGGCCGGCGGGCGGCCGGGGGTGCTGCTGCCGTGGCGACGGGCCACCTCGGCCGCGTGATGGGGATGGTCGGCCTCGACCGGAACGGCCTTGCGGATCGTCTTTTCGATCGCCCGCAGCATGGGCAGCTCGTCGGCCGAGCAGAACGACCAGGCCACGCCGTCGCGGCCCGCGCGCGCGGTGCGACCGATGCGGTGGACATAGCTCTCCGGCTCGACCGGCATGTCGAAGTTGATGACGTGGGTCACCCCCTCCACGTCGATGCCGCGGGCCGCGATGTCGGTCGCCACCAGCGCACGGACGCGGCCGGCGCGGAACCCGTCGAGCGCACGCTCGCGCGCACTCTGCGACTTGTTGCCATGGATGGCCTCGGCGACGATGCCGGCCTTCTCCAGGTGCTCGCACACCCGGTTGGCGCCGTGCTTGGTGCGGGTGAAGACGATGGCGCGGGCGACCGACGCGTCGCCCAGCCGGTCGACGAGCAGCGCGCGCTTGGCGCCGGCGTCGACGAACAGCACGCGCTGGTCGATGCGCTCGACCGTGGTCGCCTGCGGCGTCACCTCGACCCGGACGGGATCGGTCAGCAGGCTCCCGGCGAGGTCGGCGATCTCGTCCGGCATGGTGGCGGAGAACAGCAGCGTCTGCCGCTGGGCCGGCACCTTCGACACGATTTTCCGCACGTCGCGGATGAAGCCCATGTCGAGCATCCGGTCCGCCTCGTCGAGGACGAACACCTCGACCGAGCGCAGGTCGACCGCCCCCTGGTTCATCAGGTCGAGCAGGCGGCCGGGCGTGGCGACCAGCACGTCGACGCCGGACGACATCGCCTTCATCTGCGGCACCGGGCCGACGCCGCCGAAGATCAGCGCGTGGCGCAGCGGCAGCGGGCCGGCGAGGGTCTTGAAGCTGTCGGCGATC